>JBQCEK010000341.1:0-6556 GCA_051960335.1 Sphingomonas sp. | reverse complement strand
GCATGTGGTGCGTATCGACCTTCTCGGCGTCGCTGAACCCGTCGAGCGCGCCGAGCAGATAGCGGAAGGTATTGCGCAGCTTGCGATAGGCGTCGGAGGCGGTGCCGAGCACTTCCTTGCCGATGCGGACGTCGTCGAAATAATCGGTCGAGGCGACCCAAAGCCGGAGGATGTCCGCGCCCGATTCGCCGATGACCTTCAAGGGATCGACGACATTGCCGAGCGATTTGGACATCTTGCGGCCCTGCCCGTCGAGCGCGAAGCCGTGGGTGAGGACGGCGTCATAGGGTGCCCGGCCGCGGGTGCCGCAGGCTTCGAGCAGCGAGGACTGGAACCAGCCGCGATGCTGATCGGAACCTTCGAGATAGAGATTGGCGCGTGTGCCCTCGCCGTAGCGCGCCTCGATCACGAAAGCGTGCGTTGAGCCGCTGTCGAACCAGACGTCGAGAATGTCGTTCTGTGGTTCGTAATCGGCGAGATCGTAGTCAGCGCCGAGCAGCCGTTGATGATCGGCGGTGAACCAAGCATCCGCTCCGCCCTCGCGGAAGGCAGCGACGATGCGGGCGTTGACCGCCGGATCATTGAGATACTCGCCCGTCGCCCGGTTGACGTAGAGCGCGATCGGCACGCCCCAGGCGCGCTGGCGCGAGATCACCCAGTCCGGGCGGCCCTCGACCATCGAGGTGATGCGGCGCTCGGCACGCGCGGGCACCCAGCGCGTGCGCGCAATCGAATCGAGCGCGGTTTCGCGGAGGGTGGCGCCGTTCGTGGCCGGCGCGGCGTTTGCGGCCCGTCCTTCGACAGGCTCAGGACGAACGGCGGAGGGGGACGCGCCATCCAGACCTTCCGTTCGTGCTGAGCTCGTCGAAGCACGTGTCCCACCCGGCCACGGCTCGCTTTGCTCGCCGACCTCCGCGCTGCGAACAGCCCCCGGCTGTTCGCTGATCGCACTCCGGTCCATCGGAATGAACCATTGCGGCGTGGCGCGGAAGATCACCTTGGCCTTGGAGCGCCACGAATGCGGATAGCTGTGCGCGAAATCGTCCGACGCCGCGAGCAGCGCGCCGGCGGCGCGCAGGTCGCTGCAGATCGGGCCGTCCGCGCTCACGAACTTCTTGTTGATGACGCTGCCCTGCCCGCCGAGCCACGCCCAATCATCGCGATACATGCCCGCCGCATCGACCGCGAACACCGGATCGATGCCATATTGCTTGCACAGCAGGAAATCGTCCTCGCCATGATCGGGCGCCATGTGGACCAGCCCGGTGCCGGCATCGGTCGTGACGAAATCACCGGGCAGCAACGGCCGCGGCTTGGCGAAGAACCCGCCGAGATGGTGCATCGGGTGGCGGGCGGTGGCACCCGCGAGTTGCCGACCCTTGAAGACGTTTGCGAGAGCTAAGCTTTCGTCGTCGGCAGGAAGAGACGCGTCATCACGCAGACTTAGTCCGGCACGCTTAAGGAACGCGTCGACTAGATCAAATGCTACGAGATAGATTTGGCCATCGCTGGTCGGCACACGCGAGTATGCGATCTCCTCGCCGTAGCTCAATGCCTGGTTTACCGGAATCGTCCACGGCGTCGTCGTCCAGATCACCGCGTGCGCGCCGACCAGTTCGGGGGCGTTCGGCGCCTCGACGATCTCGAACGCCACGTCGATCTGGGTCGAGACCACGTCGTCATATTCGACCTCGGCCTCGGCGAGCGCGGTCTTCTCGACCGGCGACCACATCACCGGCTTGGCGCCGCGATAGAGCTGGCCGCTTTCGGCGAATTTGAGCAGCTCGCCCACGATCGACGCCTCGGCCTCGAACTTCATCGTTAGGTACGGATCGTCCCAATCGCCCATCACGCCCAGCCGCTCGAACTGCGCGCGCTGCACCGCGACCCATTTCTCGGCATAAGCGCGGCATTCGGCGCGGAATTGCGCGACCGGCACGTCGTCCTTGTTGAGCTTCTTGGCGCGGTACGCTTCCTCGACCTTCCACTCGATCGGCAGGCCGTGGCAATCCCAGCCGGGAATATAGGGCGCATCCTTGCCCATCAGCGATTGGCTGCGGACGATGATGTCCTTCAGCACCTTGTTCATCGCGTGGCCCATGTGGATGTCGCCATTGGCGTAGGGCGGGCCATCGTGAAGGATCCAGCGCTCGCGCCCCGCCCTTGCCTCGCGCAGGCGTTGGTACAGGCCAAGCTTCTGCCAGCGTTCAAGGATCGCCGGTTCCTTGGCGGCGAGGCCGGCTTTCATCGGAAAGTCGGTCTTCGGCAGGAAGACGGTGTCGCGCCAATCTCGTTGGCCGTCGCGCGGGGTATCGGGTGCGTCGCTCATGGAACTGCGCGCCTTAGCCGAGTGGCGTGCCGAGGGGAACAGGGCAGATCGAGGCGCTGCACTTGTCGTCAGAGCCGCTCCCCGGCGAAGGCCGGGGCCCAGCTACGGAGCGCCGGTTGGGAAGGGCTGCGCTTTCGTCACTGCTGCCTTCCCAACTGGACCCCGGCCTTCGCCGGGGAACACTACTTATCCGGCGAGGATCACCCGCGCCCGGTCGCAATCCTTGGCCATCTGCGCGGTCAGCGCCTCCAGACTATCGAACTTCGCCTCGGGCCGCAGGAATTCGATCAGATGCACCTCGATCGTCTGCCCATAAAGATCGCCAGAGAAATCGAAGAAATAGGGCTCGAGCAGCTCCTTGGGCGGATCGAAGCTCGGCCGGATGCCCAGATTGGCCGCGCCATCCAGCATGCGCCCGTCGGCCAGCCGCCCGCGTACCGCATAGATGCCATAGCGGGGCCGCAGATAGCTGCCGAGCGACAGATTGGCGGTGGGATAGCCGATCGTCCGCCCCAGCTTGTCGCCATGTTCGACCACCCCTTCGATCGCAAACGGCCGCGTCAGCAGCTCGGCCGCGCCGCGCGGATCGCCGGCCTGGAGCAAGTCGCGAATTCGGCTGGACGAAACCGGCGCGCCTTCATCGGCGACCGGGCCAACGGTCTCCACCGAGAAGCCGTGCGCCTGGCCGAGCGCCGCAAGCAGCCCAACGTTGCCGCCCCGCGCTTTGCCGAAGGTGAAATCCTCGCCCGTGACGACGCCGCCCGCGCCGATCAGGCCGATCAGCCGCTCGGTGACGAACTGCTCGGCGGTCAGCCCGGCCAGCCCGGCATCGAAATGGAACACGAGCATCGCATCCGCGCCCGCTTCGGCGAACAGCGCCTGGCGTTGATCGAGCGTGGTCAGCCGGAAGGGCGGTACATCGGGTTTGAAGAAGCGAACGGGATGCGGATCGAAGGTCGCGACCAGCGCCGGCCGTCCCTCGGCCTTCGCGCGCGCCACGGCACAGCCCACCACCGCCTGGTGGCCGCGGTGAAACCCATCGAAATTGCCCAGCGCGACGATCCCGCCGCGATAGCGATCCGGAACCGGCGAGCCGCCGTCGAGCCGCTCCATCTCCGCCCTATAGGAACCTACGGCGTGGGGAACAACAGAGGGCCGGGGGGTGCCATCCGATCGTTATTGCGGCATCGGCCCGGCGACGAGCAGCGGATCGATCCGAGCGCCGCGCCATTCCAGCCCCCAATGCAGATGCGGCCCCGTGGCACGGCCGGTCGCGCCGCTTTCGGCGATTACCTGGCCCTGCCGGACGTGATCGCCCACCGAAACATCGATGTGCGACAGGTGCAGGAACGCGCTGTTCAGTCCCATGCCGTGATCGATCATCAGCAAATTGCCCTCCAGCGTGAAGGGATGATCGCTGGCGAGGATCACCACGCCGTCGGCGGGCGCGCGCACCGGGGTTCCCGTCGGCACGGCAATGTCGATGCCCGAATGATAGGCGCCTTTTTCGCCGCCCTTGTAGATACGCTGCGATCCGAACAGCGTCGAAATCCGCCCCGTCGCCGGCCAGGCGAAATGCTGGCGCCAGCCATCGACGGCGTGATCCTCGCTGCGCGCGGCCTTGATCTGGGCGAGTTCGGGCGGGCGCAATCGCTGGAATTCCGCGCTCGGCACGGGGAATTTGGGCAGCGAATCGAGCCGGGAGATGTTCCAGGCGCGGGGTGCGACCGCGAGCGCTTTCGTCACGCGCCGTCCGTCGCCGAGCGTCGCGACCAGAAACGCGCTCGGCCCGGCATCGCGATCGAACGCGATCAGGAACTTGCCGTCGGGCGCGATCGGAATCGCGCGACCATCGAAGGTGAGGGAGATCGTACCGCCCGGCACGGTGCCGATCATATCGCCACCCTGTTCGGTTTCGCCCGAAAGGATGAAATCGGCCGGCCCCGCCGGCGTTGGCGTCGGCGTCGGAAGGGGAGCCGGTGCGGGCGGCGGTGGCGCGGGGCGTTCGGCGGGCGGGCCGACGCAGCTCGCGACCAGCGGCAGCAGAGCGGCGGCGAGCCAGAGGCGCGCGCGACTCACTTTCCGCTGATCGCCTGGAGCGCGATCGCGGCGGTGGCATAGGCCTCCTGCCGCTCGACGCTCCAATAGCGCAGCTCCTCGATCGGAATCGCCTCGCCCGAAATCGCGCAAGTCACGTGATCGCCCGGCGTCAGCACGCGAAAGTTGTTGGCCATATAATGCAGGCGGGCAGGGCGGGCGGTATTCGACATCAACATGAAACGGCAGTCCCGATTTTTGCGACTAGAGCAGGCTGGGCTGCTCGGGCTTGTCGGGAGCATAGGTCTTGCCCGGCGCTCGCTCAACCCGCGCATCGACCGAGCCGTCGGCGAAATGCAGCGTCAGCGCGGCGGCCTTGCGCGCTTCGGCGGCTGAAGCGACGACAGCGCCCGAAGGCCGCGCCGACACGCGGACATACCCCCGCCGAAGCAGGGCATCGGGATTGAGCGATTCGAGCAGCCGCCCCGTCCGCTCCAGCCGATCGCGCGCGGCATGCAGGCGCGTGTCGAGCATCGCCGGGCGAAGCGCACCGCTCGAGCGATCAAGCTCGGTCCGCGCTCGCGCCAACCGCCGTTCGAGCCCGAGGTCCAGCCGCGCGCCCATGTCGTCGGCGCGTTGGCGCTGCGGGCCGAGCAGCCGATCGCGGCTCGGCAACAGCCGCACCAGCGCGTCGAGCCGTTCGCGGCCGCGCTCGTGATAGCGCCGCGCGCAGCGTTCGGTGCGGCTCGCCATCTGTTGCAGCGCGGCGATCAGATCGGCGCGCACCGGCACTGCGAGTTCTGCCGCCGCGGTGGGCGTCGGCGCGCGCAGATCGGCGGCGTAGTCGCTCAGGCCCGTATCGGTTTCATGCCCGACCGCCGAGATGATCGGAATCGAGCAATCGGCGATCGCGCGCACCACCACTTCTTCGTTGAACGCCCACAGATCCTCGATCGAGCCGCCGCCGCGCGCGACGATAACGAGATCGGGGCGCGGCACGTTGCCATCTGCCGGCAAGGCGTCGAACCCGCGCACCGCCGCCGCGATCTGCGCGGCCGCTGTCGCTCCCTGCACCTGTACGGGCCAAACGATGACATGCGTCGGACAGCGATCCTCAAGCCGGTGGAGAATGTCGCGAATCACCGCGCCGGTGGGCGAGGTGACGACGCCGATCACACGAGGAAGGAACGGCAGCTTTTTCTTGCGCGCGGGATCGAACAGCCCTTCCGCGCCCAATTGCGCCTTCAGTTTCTCGAACAGCGCCATCAGCGCGCCTTCGCCCGCCAGCTCCATCCGCTCGATGACGATCTGATATTTGGATCGGCCGGGATAGGTGGTCAGCCGGCCAGTGGCGATCACTTCGATCCCGTCCTGCGGCGCGAAAGGAAGGCCGGCGGCCTGCCCCTTCCACATCACGCCGTCGATCACCGCGGCGTCATCTTTAAGGCACAAATAGGCGTGGCCGGAGGCGGCGCGCTTGTAGCCCGAAATCTCGCCACGCAGCCGCACATGGCCGAATTCGCCCTCCACCATTCGCTTCAGCCGGCCGGAAAGCTCGCTGACGCTGACCGGCGCGGCGTTGTCGCCCGGCTGCGTCTCGGCTACGAGCCGGGGCGCACCGTCATCGGGGGAAGAGCTTGCCATGAACGTCCTGTTGCTTGGATCGGGGGGACGCGAACATGCGCTGGCGTGGCGGCTGGCGCAATCGCCGGCCATCGAAAAGCTTTACGCCGCACCCGGCAATCCGGGGATTGCCGACTATGCTGAGCTGGTTTCGCTGGATCCGGCCGATCACCGCGGCGTGATCGATTTCTGCCTGCGGCATTCGATCGGTTTTGTCGTGATCGGGCCCGAGGCGCCGCTGGTTGACGGCCTTGCGGACAATATCCGCACGATGGGCATTCCCGTGTTCGGCCCGTCGAAAGAGGCCGCGCGGCTGGAAGGATCGAAGGGCTTCACCAAGGATCTGTGCGCGCGCGAAAATATTCCAACGGCGCGCTATGCGCGTGTCACCTCGCGTGACGGCGCGCGGGCGGCGCTCAACGATTTCGCGCTGCCTGTCGTCATCAAGGCCGATGGCCTCGCCGCCGGCAAGGGTGTGACGATCGCCACCAGCCGCGACGAAGCCGAAGCCGCGCTCGATGCGATCCTGTCGCCGGGCCGGGTCGGCGGCGATGCGGTGATCGAGGA
>JBQCEK010000340.1:0-3119 GCA_051960335.1 Sphingomonas sp. | reverse complement strand
GCTTCCTCGCCGACGATCTAGAAGAACGCCTGCACCGCACGCCCGCCAGTCTGCGCCAGCTTGCGGCCGACCCGAGCCATCGCCTGCACCCCGTTGGTGCCATCGTAGATCATCGCGATCCGCGCATCGCGGACATATTGCTCCATCCCCCATTCGACGATGTAGCCGTGCCCGCCGTAAACCTGCTGCGCGTTGGTCGCGATCTCATAGCCCTTGTCGGTGCCATAGCCCTTGATCACCGGGGTCAGCAGCCCGACGAGATCGGCCGCCAGCTGCCGCTCCTCCTCGCTCACCGCGCCATGTTCGAGATCGACCTGCAACGCTCCCCACAGGCAAAGCGCGCGCAACCCTTCGATCACCGCCTTGCCGTCCATCAGCATCCGCCGCACGTCGGGATGGACGAACAGCGTGTCGGCCTTCTCGTTCGGATCGGCTGGCCCAGTCAGCGCGCGACCCTGTCGGCGATCCTGCGCGTATTGGACCGCATTCTGGAACGCGACCTCGGCCACCCCCAGCCCCTGCAACCCGACGCCGAGCCGCGCCGCATTCATCATGATGAACATCGCGGCGAGGCCCTTCATCTCCTCGCCGACCAGCCAGCCGGTCGCGCCATCGTAATTCATCACGCAGGTCGAATTGGCGTGGATGCCCATCTTGTGCTCGATCGACCCACACGACACCGCGTTAGGCTCACCCAGCGAGCCATCGTCATTCACCAGAACCTTCGGCACCACGAACAGCGAAATGCCCTTCGAGCTGTCCGGCGCGCCCGGCGTCTTGGCGAGCACGAGGTGGATAATGTTCTCGGTCAGGTCATGCTCCCCCGACGAGATGAAGATCTTGGTCCCCGTGATCTTGTAGCTGCCGTCCGCCTGCGGCTCCGCCTTGGTGCGGATCAGGCCCAGATCAGTCCCGCATTGCGGCTCGGTGAGGTTCATCGTGCCGCCCCACTTCCCCGACACCATGTTGGGGACGTATTTGGCCTGCTGCTCCGGCGATCCCTTGGCGAGCAGCGCGGCGATCGCGCCGTGGGTCAGCCCCGGATACATCGCGAACGCCATGTTCGAGGAGATCATATATTCCTCGAACGCCGTCGCCACGACGTGCGGCATCGCCTGCCCGCCGAACGCCTCGGGCGCCGACAGTGTCCCCCAGCCCGATTCGACGAACTGCCGATACGCCTCCTTGTATCCGGCCGGCGTCGTCACGCTGCCGTCGTCATGGCGCGTGCACCCTTCGGCATCGCCCGACTGGTTCAAGGGAAACAGCACTTCCGCCACGAACTTCCCGCCCTCGTCGAGCACCGCATCGACCACATCGGGCGTCGCATTGGCGAACCCCGGCAGATTGCTGTGCTTGTCGAGCCCGACGACATGTTCGAGGATGAAGCGCGTGTCGCGCACCGGCGGCGTATATTGCGGCATCGTCAGTCCTTGTGGTCGGCGCGGCCCGTTTCGAGCAGCGCAATGAAATCGGTCAGTTCGTCGATCGAGGCGTCGATATCGCGCTTCTGCGCCTCCAGCGTTTCGACACGTTCGCGGCAGCGCTGGATCGTCACTGCGCGCTGCACCTGCCGCCCGTCGCCGATATCGTAGAGATCGATCATCTCGCGGATCTCGGCGAGGCTGAACCCGACGCGCTTGCCGCGCAAAATCCACGCCAGCCGCGCGCGATCGCGGTGCGAATAGATGCGCTGCGTCCCCCGTCGCTCGGGCGAGATCAGCCCTTCGTCCTCATAGAATCGCAAGGCCCGCGCAGTGACGTCGAATTCCGACGAGAGGTCGGAAATCGAGAAATGCTCGCGGTCGTGGCGCGGCTCGATCGCCGCGTGCGCGGATACGGTCGCCATTAATCCTCCCGCCGTTCGCCCTGAGCTTGTCGAAGGCCGCGCAAGGCGGCCTCGTGCTTCGACGTGCTCGGCACGAACGGTTCAGAGCTGATGCGACCCTGCCTAGCCCATGCTTTACGTGAACGTCAACCGCCCTCGGGCGCGCATAATGCCCGCCCCTTCGCATCGGCCAGCGCCGTCGCCTCCGATAGCGAGGAACTCAGGGTATCGACCGACAGCCCCGCCATCGTCGCCCGCCCGCTGCATTTCTTTTGGCAAGCATCGGGCAGCGCACCGGGGAAGCTGATCCCCTGCCCATCGAACCGCGCGTCGAATGCGCAGCCATCGCCGAGATCGACCTTGAGCGCAGCGCCCGAGCGCTTCAGCGAACCGGCGGCGCTGCACTGCTGTCCCTCGCCATAATCGAGCGTCACGCCGATCCGGAAATCCTGGGCGGCGGGCACCACGCAGACCCGTTCGGGATCGTTCGCATAAACGCCAGTCAGGTCCGCACTCGTCGGATCACGGATCACGCCGCTCGCGATCGCCGCTTGCTCGAGCTTCGCCCCCGCACCGCCGCTCGCGACGTCCGCTGCATCCTGCTTCGAGGAACAGCCCGCGAGCGCGAACAAGGCCAACGCCACCAACACCCGGTCATTGCGAGCGGAGCGAAGCAATCCAAAGCGCCACGAGCTGCCCTGGATTGCTTCGTCGCTCCGCTTCTCGCAATGACGAACGCGCGTCATTCGACCCGCACCAGCCGATCGCCCTCGATCCGCCGAAAGAAACAGCTCCGCGCGCCGGTGTGGCACGCCGGCCCAGCGGGCTCGACGATCAGCCACACCGCATCCTGATCGCAATCGATCCGGATATCGTGGACGGCGAGCACGTTCCCCGAACTCTCGCCCTTCTTCCACAGCTTGCTTCGCGACCGCGACCAGAAATGCGCCTCCCCCGTCGCGATCGTCGCCGCGAGCGCCTCTGCGTCCATATGCGCGAGCATCAACACCTCGCCCGAGGCGCGATCGGTGCAGACCGCGGTGATCAGCCCGTTATCGTCGAATTTCGGATCGAGCGTCAGCCCGGTGTCGCGGTGGTCGGTCATAGATTGGGGTTAGCGCTGTTTAGGGCGGGTAGCCATAGAGCTGCTAACTTGATTCGAACGCTCGCCTGCTTTCACTACAGCGAATATTATCGCCGCGCGCCAATCGGAAGCGAGGGTCCACTTTGCCCAGGTTTTTTCCGCCGTTCCATTATCTGTTGCAGCATCTTTACCGTAGCCGCCGTCTTC
>JBQCEK010000339.1:0-7188 GCA_051960335.1 Sphingomonas sp. | reverse complement strand
ATACCCCTTGGGAATATGCGCGCCGAACCCCTCCGCGATCAGCACCCCGCCGATCATCAGCAGAAAGCCGAGCGCCAGCATCACCACTGTCGGATTGGCATTGATGAAATTGGCCAGCGGATCGGCGGCGAGCAGCATCACGCCCACGGCAATGACCACCGCCGCGATCATCACCGGCAAATGATCGGTCATGCCGACCGCGGTAAGGATCGAATCGATCGAAAACACCATGTCGAGCAGCAGGATCTGAACGATCGCTGCGCCAAATCCCATCACCGCCTTTTTGCCCAGACCTTCCTCGCCGTGGTCTTCACCGGACATTGTGTGGTGGATTTCGGTCGTCGCCTTCCAGATCAGGAACAATCCGCCAGCGGCAAGAATCAGATCGCGCGCCGAAAAGGCGGTCTCGAAGCTCGGCTCGCCATGCGCGCCGAGCGGACCGACCAGTCCCAGGTCGAACACCGGCGCGGTTAGCCCGACGATCCAGGCGATCATCGACAGCAGCGCGAGTCGCAGGATCAGCGCCAAACCGATGCCGATTCGGCGAACGCGCGTCCGTCGCGCCTCGTCCACCTTGTTCGACACGATCGAGACGAACACGAGGTTATCGATGCCCAGCACCACCTCCATCACCACCAATGTGACGAAGGCGGCCCAGGCTTCGGGACTGGAGAGCAGTTCAAGGATCGTCATGGTGACAGCTGTGCCGTCATGGCAACGCTTGTGCAACTATTGTCGGCGCTTGACACGGGACAAGACGATTTTGTTCGCGGCTCGCCTGCTTTTGGGCTATGAGAGGGGAGCGGCGCGAGCGAGATAGCGCCCGAAGACCTGCGTTTGTCGTCCGACGCTTGGGCTTTTGTATTTGATTCGGGGCGAACCGGGAAGACGAACAGGGCATGAGTTTCGATAAAGGACGCCGCGGCGAGCGCGGTGGGCGCGGCAGGGATAAGCGCGACAGTTTCGGCGGTGACGATTTCGGCGGCGGCTTTGAAGATCGTGGCGGCTTCGGCGGCGGCGATCGCTTCGGCGGTGGCGATCGTTTCGGCGGCGGTGGCGGCGGCGGTTTCCGCAGCGGCGGCGGCGGCGGCTTTGGCGGCGGCGGCGGTTTCGGCGGCGGTGGCCGCGGGATGCCGCCCCAGGTCGTCGGCGAAGGCACCGGGACGGTCAAGTTCTTCAACGGCCAGAAAGGCTTCGGCTTCATCGTCCGCGACGATGGCGGTGAGGACGTGTTCGTGCACATCAGTGCTGTCGAGCAGGCCGGGCTTACCGGCCTTGCTGAAGGCCAGCCGCTGGGCTTCACGCTGGTTGATCGCGGCGGGCGCGTTTCGGCAACCGATCTGAAGATCGAAGGCGAGCCGATGCCCGTCGAGGAGCGCGCACCGCGTCCCCCGCGCGAAGGCGGTTTCGGCGGCGGCGCTGACCGTGGCGGCCCCCAGCGCCAGCTGACGGGCGAAAAGGCCAGCGGCACGGTGAAGTTCTTCAACGCGATGAAGGGCTTCGGCTTCATTCAGCGCGATGACGGCCAGCCTGACGCGTTCGTTCACATCTCCGCGGTTGAGCGCGCCGGCATGCCGACGCTCAACGAGGGCGATCGGCTCGAGTTCGAGCTCGAGGTCGATCGTCGTGGCAAATACGCCGCGGTGAACCTTCAGCCCGGCAGCTGATCGGCCGAACCAATTGTTTCAGCGGCCCGTCCGGAGCGATCCGGGCGGGCCGTTGTCATTTGGGGCCGATAAAGAACGAATTACTGGACTCGCGGCGGCTCCGACCGACATATAGGTCGCTCGTCACAGTACAGGAACTGGCCATGCGCATCATCACTGCTTCGCTTATTGCCCTGAGCGCCGCCGGCGCCGCGCTCGCTGCGCCGACGCACGCCCCGGCCCCGCGTGTCGCGGCGAAGAGCTTCGATCAACTCGCGAAGCCGCTGCCCCTTCCCTATGACGAGCAGGCGGATGCCATCAAGGCCGTCGCCGCCGCCAAGGCCAAGGCGCGCGCCGAGCGCAAGCTGTTGCTGATCGATCTTGGCGGCAACTGGTGCCTCGATTGCCGCATTCTCGCGGGCACCATGGCCTTGCCCCAGGTCCATCAATTCGTGGACAAGCATTATGTCGAAGTCACCGTCGATATCGGCCGTTTCGACAAGAATCTGGCGATCCCGCAGCATTACGGCATCGCGAAGCTGGCCGGCGTGCCCGCGGTGATCGTCGTCGATCCGCGCACCGATCGCGTGATCAACACCGGCCATGCCGAGGCGTTGGCCGATGCCCGGTCGATGAACCCGCAGGCGCTGGCCGATTGGCTCGCGCAGTGGACCTGATCGCCGCCTGAGCTGATGCCGCGCCTGTTCGTTTTCGGCCTCGGCTATACAGCGTCGCGCCTCGTAGGGCGGCTTCGCGCCAGAGGATGGTCGGCAGGCGGCACGACCCGCACCGGCCGAGACGGCGCTGTCGCATTCGATGACGCTGACCGCGTTCATGCAGAAATTGCCGCGGCAACGCATGTGCTGTCGTCCGTCCCGCCGACCGACGAGGGCGATCCGGTGCTCGCCCGTTATGGCTGTGCCCTGGCCGGCGTTTCAGCCTGGACCGGCTATCTCTCGTCGACCGGCGTGTATGGCGACACCGGCGGCGCCTGGGTCGACGAGAGCGCACCGATCGGTCACGGCCGAAGGCAGGCGCGAGCCAAAGCCGATGCCGCCTGGTCCGGGCTCGGCGCGCATGTCTTTCGCCTGCCCGGAATCTACGGGCCCGGCCGCTCGCCGCTTGATCGACTCGCGAGCGGGAGCGCCCACCGCGTCGATCTTCCCAACCAGCTGTTCAGCCGCATCCATGTCGATGACATCGTAACCGGCGTCATGGCCGGATTCGATGCGCCGGCGGGCATCTACAATCTCGCCGACGATCGACCCGCCAGCCAGAACGCCGTGATCGACTTCGCCGCCCGGCTGATGGGTCAGGAGCCGCCGCCGTTCGTGACGCTCGATCAGCTGACGCCGATGGCGCGCGGCTTTTATGCCGAGAATCGGCGCGTCGCCAACTGCAGGGCCAAACGCGTGCTTGGCTGGGCGCCGGCCTATCCCGATTATCGCGCGGGCCTGCGCGCTCTCAGGGCGATCACCAGTCCGATCAGCGTCAACGCGCCGCCGCCAACCGCGAGCGGCGTCCAACGATAGCCCTCGAACAGCGTCGAGAGCAGCATCGCGATCACCGGCACGATGACGCTTGAATAGGCCGCCTTGGCCGGGCCGATCACGCGCAACACGCCGAAATAGAGCGTGAAAGCGATCGCCGAGCCGAACAACCCGAGATACAGGATGCCGGCGAGATAGGCCGGGCGCGGCTCGATCACCGGCGGTCCGGACAAGGTGAAGGCCACGCTTGCATCGATCGCCGCGCCGATCAGCATCGCCACCGCCAGCGTGGGCACCATCGGGTAGCGGCACGCCGTTTCGGTTCCTTGAAGCACATTGGCGGTCGATGCGGCCATGATCGCACATAAGGTAAGGCCGATACCGATCAGCGCCTCGCGACCACCGTTAGGATCGGCGCGCGCCTCATGGACGAACAACAAGACAACCCCCGTCATCGCGATTCCGGAACCGATGAGAAGCTGCCATCCCAGTCGCTGGCCCAGAAAAAGGCGTCCCATCAGCGCATTGGGAACAAGCAGCAGCGCGAAGACGACGGCGACGAGGCCGGAGGTGATATGCTCCTCGGCGCGGTAGACGAAGTTGAAATTGAGGCAGAACTGGCTGAACCCGATCGCCAGCGCAAAAAGCCAACCACGCCTGTCGAGCGCAAACCTTTCACCCCGGATAAGCGCGGTGATTACCATCGCGATCCCGGCGACGAGAAAGCGATAGGTGACTGACCAACTGGGCGGCACCGCGCTCACCTGATCGCGGATCACGAGCCAGGTCGATCCCCAGATCAGCGTGACGATCGCGAACGGCACGAGGATCGCAAGCCGCGTCGATTGCGGGGCGGTCGCGTCGGCCTGGCTGGTCTGCTGAAGCACCTGGGCGTATCCTGAAGCCGTCGATCGAGCGACCAAAGAACCGGATTACCGCGGCCAATGGCTCGTGCGAACCACCATTTTGCTTATCGGATGACAAGCCCTGCTGATGATCCCTGGGACAGCAGCGCGAAGAAGATCAAAGCGCGGCGATCGCATCGGCCAGCGGGCGGATCTGCGCCTCGGTCTGATCCCAGGAGATGACGAGGCGCGCTTCGCCGACGCCCCAATCGTAGAAATCGAAACCGAGCGCGCGAAGGCCTTTCGCCTCTTCCGCGGAAACCTTGAGGAACACTTCGTTCGCCTCGACCGGATAGACCAACCGGTCGCCCGCCGCCTGGGCGAGCAATGCCGCGCCGGCATTGGCGGCGCGGGCGTTGGCGAGCCACAGGTCGTCCTCCAGCATCGCCAGCAATTGCGCGGCGAGATAGCGCCCCTTCGACAGCAAATGCCCGGCGCGCTTGCGGCGATAGAGCGTCGCCTCGGCCAGCTCTGTCCGGAAGAACACCAGCGCCTCGGCCGACATGCCGCCATTCTTGACGAACCCGAAGCTGAGCACATCCACCCCGGCGCGCCAGGTGAGATCGGCCGGCGTGCAATCGAGATGCGCAACGGCATTGGCGAAGCGCGCGCCATCCATGTGCAGGCCAAGATCGTGCCGGGCGGTCAGCTTGCCGATCGCGGCGACTTCGTCGGGCGTGTAGACGCAGCCATATTCGGTGGCGTTGGTGATCGAAACGGCGTGCGGCTGGACCTGATGGACGTCCTTGCGGATCGCCGTGATCACCGATTCAATGGTTTCGGGCGCGAGCTTGGCACGGTCGCCGCCAGCGAGCATCAGCTTGGCGCCGTGGGTGTAGAATTCCGGCGCGCCCGCCTCGTCGTTCTGGATAGGCGCGTCGCGGTGGCAGATCACGCCGCCGTACGGGGGGCACACCGCCGCCAGCGCCAGCGCGTTCGCCGCGGTGCCGGTGGGCACCCACAGCACGCGCACGCGGGTTTCGAACAGCGACGAAAAGCGCTCATCGAGCTGCGCGCTCCAGCGGTCGCCATCATAAGCGGTATCGAGCGTGTTGGCATCGGCGAGCGCGGCGAGCACTTGCGGACAGACCGGGGCGGCGTTGTCGGAGAAGAAGCGCATGGGTGCGGCCATGCGTCGCACCGGCCGAAGCGTCAACTCCGCTATTGTTCGTCGTCGGGCGGCGGCCCCTGGTCATCCGGCGCGGGGCCGCGATCGGCCGGCGGCTGCGGCTGGCGGGAGAGCTGGATATCGCCGTCCTTGCCGATCTTAAGATCGAGGCCGAGCCCGGAGAGATTGCCCTCGAACGCCATCGGCGCGGCATCCGGATCGATCACCGATCCATCGTCGCCCTCATCGTCCTGCGGGGGCGGCGGCGGCGCGGCGCGCGGCGCAAGGCCGAGCGCCTGGGTCATGAAATCGCGCCAGATCCGCGCCGGGATGCCGCCGCCGGCCAGGCCGGGATTGGGACTGTCGTCATCATTGCCGACCCACACGCCGCACACCAGCCCGTCGGCGAAGCCCACGAACAGCGCATCGCGGCTGTCCTGCGTCGTCCCGGTCTTGCCGAAGGTATCGACCGAGAGCGCCGCCTGACGGCTAGTGCCGTCCGCCACCGAAGCGGCGAGAAGATCGCGCATCTCGCCCTGGATCCGGCTGGACAGCGGGTGCGTGCCGCCGGTGAACTGCGCCAGCCAGCCCTTTTGCCGGGGATCGGCCAGGCCCTTCGCGCCGACCGGATATTCGCCCGCGGCGATCGCGGCATAGGCCGAGGTCAATTCGAGCAGCGAGACGTTCGCCGTGCCCAGCGCGATGGTCGCCTCGTCAGGCAGCGGCGTCGAAATGCCGAGATCGCGCGCCGCGCGGATCACGTTCGACACGCCGACCTTCTGGATCAAGCGAGCGGCGGCGACATTGCTGGAGATCGCGAACGCCTCGCGCAGCGGAATATCGCCGCGATAGCGCTTCTCGGCATTTTGCGGCGACCAGTTGCCGATCGTCACCGGCTTGTCCTCGATCATCGTATCGGGGGTCATTCCCTCGCGCATCGCCGCCAGATAGACGAACAGCTTGAAGGTCGATCCCGGCTGCCGCAAGGCCTGCGTCGCTCGGTTGAAGGGGCTGTCCTTATAGGATTTCCCGCCGACCATCGCGACCACGGTGCCGTCGGGCTTCATCGCCACCAGCGCGACCTGCGCCTTGTGAAGCCCGGCGCGTCCGATCGCCCGCTCAGCCGCCTTCTGCAGCCGGATGTCGAGCGTCGTCTTCACCGTGGTTTCGGCGCGGACCTCGCCGGCGTTGTCGCGCGCTGCGGGAAGCACCCAATCGGCGAAATAGGTGCCGTTGGGCAGCTCGCGCGTGCGGCGGACATGGAGCACGGCGGGCCTTGCGCTCGCCGCCTGCGCCCTGGTGATGAAATGGCCCCGCGCCATCGCAGCGACGACCACCGCCTCGCGCGCCTGCGCGCCCTTCAGATTGCCGGTCGGCGCCAGCGTCGACGGCGCTTTCACCAATCCCGCGAGCATGGCGGCCTGGCCGACCGTCAGCTCGCTGGGCTCGCGGTCGAAATAATGTTCGGACGCGGCGGTGAGGCCGTACACATTGTCGCCGAAATAGACGTTCGACAGATAGCGCGACAGGATCTGATCCTTGCTCAGCCACGCTTCCAGCCAGAAGGAGATGAGGACTTCGCGCAGCTTGCGCCCCATCGTGCGATCGGCATCGAGAAACGCGTTCTTGGCGAGTTGCTGCGTGATCGTGCTGCCGCCTTCGCGCACGCCACCGGCGGCAAGATTGTGGAAGGCGGCGCGCAGGATGCCGCGCGGATCGATCCCCCAGTGATGGTAGAAGCGCCGATCCTCAATCGCGACGAAGGCGTTGGGCACATATTCGGGCAGCTTGGCGGCATCGACCGGCTTGCCGATGATGGCGCCGCGCCGCGCAATCGGCGTGCCGTCCGACGCGAGCAGCGTGATCGACGGCGGCGTCGGTGGTTTCAGTGACTTGGAGAGCGGCGCCGTAACGGCGAGCCAGCCGATCAAGAGGACCAGCAGGACGAGAAGCGCGCCGACCCCACGCATCGCCCAGCGCAGCTTGCTGGTGCGTTTCCGGGGCCGCTCGGCCGGTTCGCCCCAATTGGCGTCGCCGTC
>JBQCEK010000338.1:0-3053 GCA_051960335.1 Sphingomonas sp. | reverse complement strand
GGATTGCTGCTGATCAATTTGTGGTGGGTCGATGCCGGGTTGCTCGCCCTTCTTGCGAGCGTGTGCCTTGGGGTGATGCTGGCCGCCGGCGCAGCGCAGCTTAGTGAGCGGAGGCGCGTGCATGGCTGAATCCAATCATGACGAGCACAAGGAAAGCTGGGCTGTGCCCTTCAGGATCGGCGCGATATCCGGCGTGATGACGCCTGTCGTCCTCGTGCTGATCGTGCTCGGCTGTGGCGCCATATACCGGCATAGCCTGCGGCCCGCGCTGGTGTATTCGGTGACGCCGCAACCTGCGCCTGGACTGGAGACGGCAATCCATCCCGGCACAAACGATCCCGAGGTCGCCATGCCGCCGACCAAGCCCGACCCGGCGATCACCCGCGCCAAGAGAGAGATCGTCGCGGGGGGCCTTGCCGGCTGGGAAAGTAAGCCATGAAGCTGATCATTTTGTTGCTGTTCGCGATCGTCGCCGTGCCGGCATCGGCGCGGCTCAGCCCCGATCAGCTCGCGCAGGCGGGCGCGCATCCGCTGCCCGGCGCAGTGCTGCCGACAAGCCTTTCTTTCACTGATCAGCGCGACGAGCCGGTGACCCTCGGGAAAATAGCCGATGGCAAGCCCCTGGTTCTGTTGTTCGTCGATTACACCTGTCGGCACATTTGCGGTCCCGGGCTGACGCTGTCGGCCAAGGCGCTTGCCGACAGCGGCCTGACGATCGGCCGAGATTATAATTTCGTTCTCGTCGGCATGGATCCACGCGATGGGATCGACAAGGCGCGGATCATGCAGCGGATGCGGCTCGGCGCGCTGCCGCGCATGCAGCGCGCGAGCTGGTTCCTTGTCGGCGACAAGGCCAATGTCGCGGCCGCGACCAAGGCGCTCGGCTACGGCTACGTCTACGATCCCACGACCGACCAATTCGCGCATGACGCCTCGCTCTACGTGTTCGCCGCCGACGGTCACGTCGCGAGCGTGCTTCCCGAGCTGGCGTTGACCCCGGACATCGCGCGCGCGGCGATCCAGAACTCGAGCGCGGCGCATCCCAAGTCCAACGTCCTGGTCCAGGCGGCGCGGCTCTGTTACGGCTTCGCTGCCGCGCACGGCGTCTACGGCCAGCCGATCGCGGTCGCGTTGCAGGCGATGGGCGTGCTGCTGATCGCGTGCTTCGCCGGCTGGTTCGGATTCGTCCGCTGGCGTTCCCGAAAGCGCGAGCGATGACCCCTGCCGCCTCGACCTACGCGCCGCACATCGACAATCTGTTCTGGCTCTTGTGTGCGATTTCGGGCGCGATCATCCTGCTCGTGACTGGGCTGCTGGTTTATTTCTCGGTCAAATACCGCCGCGGTACCAATGCCCCGCGCGGCGCACTGCCGACCCGATTCACGCGCGAAGTCGAAATCGGCTGGACCGTGGCGACGCTGATCTCGTTCATCTTCGTATTCTGGTGGGCAGCCTCGGTGCAAACCGAGGATATTCCGATCCCCAAACACGCGATGGAGATCCACGTCGTCGCCAAGCAATGGATGTGGAAGATCGAGCATCCCGACGGCCAGCGCGAGATCGACGCGCTGCATGTTCCCCTCGGCGTGCCCGTCAAGTTGGTGATGACGAGCCAGGATGTGATCCACAGCTTTTTCGTGCCGGCCTTCCGGGTGAAGCAGGACGTGCTTCCCGGCCGCTACACCGAACTCAATTTTACGCCCGACAAGCTCGGGACCTTCCACCTGTTCTGCGCTGAATATTGCGGCACCGATCATTCGAAGATGACCGGCGGCGTGGTCGTGATGCGGCCGGCCGATTTCGCGCGCTGGTCCCGCGGGCAGCGGCAGGACGACACGCTTGCCGATCAGGGCAAGGCAGCGTTCCGGCGGCTCGGTTGCAGCGGCTGTCACGGCGCCTCGGCAGCCGTCCGTGCGCCCTCGCTCCAGGGCATTTACGGCAAGCCCCAGCCGATCCAAGGTGGCGGGTTCAAGGTCGCTGACGAGGATTATCTCCACGATTCGATCATGTTGCCGCAGAAGGACGTCGTGGCGGGTTACGCGCCGGTGATGCCCAGCTATCAGGGCGTCGCCACGGAAGACGAGGTCGTCGATCTGATCGCCTATCTGAAACAGTCCGGCGGAGGGGCAGAGAAATGACCGTCGCATCGCCTCCGCACGAATCGACCCTGCTTGGCCGCGAGCAGGGCGAGGAAAGCTACCTGACGGCCGGCGTCACGGTGATGTCGTGGCTCGGCACCACCGATCACAAACGCATCGCGATCCTCTACGCCACCGCGATCACCTTCTTCTTCTTCCTCGGCGGGGCGGCGGCGACGCTGATCCGGCTCGAGTTGATCGAACCAGCCGGGCATTTGCTGACCAACGACGAATATAACCGCACCTTCACCCTTCACGGCGTCATCATGGTGTGGTTTTTCCTGGTTCCGTCGATCCCGACGACGCTTGGCAATTTCCTGCTGCCGATGATGATCGGCGCGCGTGAGGTCGCATTCCCGCGCCTCAACCTGTTCTCCTGGTATCTGTTTCTTGCGGGCGGGCTGTTGACGGTATTCGCCCTTTTGTTCGGCGGGGTCGACACCGGATGGACCTTCTACACCCCGTTTTCGACTCTCTATTCGAATTCGAACGTTCTGCTTGCGGCGGCCGGGGTATTCGTCACCGGCTTCTCTTCGATCGCCACCGGGATCAATTTCCTCGCCACGATCCACTTGCTGCGCGCCAAGGGGATGACATGGATGCGCCTGCCGCTGTTCGGCTGGGCGATGTACGCGACCAGCCTGGTGATGGTGCTGGCGACGCCGGTGCTGGCGATGAGTTTGCTCCTCGTCTTTGTCGAACGCGCGTTCGGCTTACCGATCTTCGATCCGCGCGCCGGCGGCGATCCGCTGCTCTTCCAGCACCTGTTCTGGTTCTACAGCCACCCGGCGGTTTACATCATGGTGCTGCCGGCGATGGGCGTCGTCTCCGAGGTGATCGCCTGCGAGGCGCGGCGGCGCGTGTTCGGCTACGAATTCATGGTCTACGCGATGATCATGATCGCGATCATCGGCT
>JBQCEK010000337.1:0-3611 GCA_051960335.1 Sphingomonas sp. | reverse complement strand
AAAGAGCTCGCCGCCGCTTTGTTTTTCCAGGACTGACCCAAGGCCATGGCATCTCGAGCCGACGCACTGTCTTCCAATCTCAATCTGTCGAAGTTCGGCGAAGCGACCGAGCTGAAGAATCGGCTCTGGTTCACGTTCGGCGTGCTGATCGTGTTCCGCATGCTGAGCTTCATCCCGCTGCCGGGCATCGACCCGACCGCGCTGGGGCTGCTCGCCAACCAGACGCATGGCGGCGTGCTCGATTTCTTCAACACCTTCTCGGGCGGATCGCTGAAGCGCATGTCGCTGATCGCGCTTGGCGTGATGCCGTACATCACCGCCTCGATTGTCGTTCAGCTCGCGACATCGCTGTCGCCGCAGCTCGCCGCGATCAAGAAGGAAGGCGAAAGCGGCCGCAAGCGGCTGAACCAATACACCCGTTACGGCACCGTCGGGCTGACAGCGATCCAGGGCTATTTCATCGCCGTGGGGCTTGAGGCGCTGGGCGCCAACCAGGGCGTTCAGGCGATCGTGATGCCCGGCATGCTGTTCCGCGTCGCCGCGGTGATCTCGCTGGTCGGCGGCACCATGTTCCTGATGTGGCTGGGCGAGCAGATCACCAGCCGCGGGATCGGCAACGGCGTGTCGCTGATCATCATGGCCGGCATCGTCGCCTCGATGCCCACGCAGATCATCAACCTGCTGCAGGGCGGCCGCACCGGATCGATGAGCACGCTGAACATCATCCTGATCATCGCCGCGGTCGTCGGGCTGGTGCTGTTCATCTGTTTCATGGAGCTCGCGCAGCGGCGCATCCTGATCCAATATCCCAAGCGGCAGACTCAGCGTGGCATGCAGGCCGATCGCAGCCACCTGCCGTTGAAGCTGAACACCGCAGGCGTCATCCCCCCGATCTTCGCTTCCTCGCTGCTGCTGATGCCGCTGACGGTCAGCCAGTTCGCCGGCCAGCATGTCGCGGGTGAAAGCTGGTGGGGCGACATGATCATCACGCTCAACCAGTATCTCCAGCACGGGTCGCCGGTGTACATGACGCTTTACGGGGCGGGCATCATCTTCTTCTCGTTCTTCTACACCGCAGTGGTGTTCAATCCGGAAGAGACGGCCGACAATCTGAAGCGGCACGGCGGCTTCATTCCCGGCATTCGCCCGGGCAAGAACACCGAGGTCTATTTCGATTACGTGCTGACGCGCATCACCGTGATCGGTGCGGCCTATCTGGCGATCATCTGCCTGGTGCCGGAATATCTCGTCTCGGCCTTGTCGATTCCCTTCTACCTCGGCGGCACGTCGCTGCTGATCGTCGTCAACGTGACGATGGACACGGTGACTCAGATCCAGAGCCACCTCTATGCCCAGCAATATGGCGATTTGATCAAGAAGGCGAAGCTGAAGGGCGGCCGCCTGCGCTGATCGCCCAAGACGACGAACAGGGGAGCGTTGCCGATGGACATCATCCTGCTTGGCCCGCCGGGCGCGGGGAAGGGCACACAGGCCGAGCGTCTGGTGCAGACTTGCGGCATGGTGCAGCTTTCCACCGGCGACATGCTTCGCGCGGCGGTGAAAGCGGGCACCGAGGTCGGCCAGAAGGCCAAGGCGGTGATGGACGCGGGCGAGCTGGTGTCGGACGACATCGTCTCGGCGATCATCGGCGAGCGCCTCGATCAGCTCGACCGATCGACGGGCGTGATCTTCGACGGCTATCCGCGCACGCGGGCGCAGGCCGAGGCGCTGGATACGCTGCTCGCCGATCGCGGGCGCAAGCTCGATTATGTGATCGAGCTGGAGGTCGACGAAGAGGCGCTGGTTGCGCGCATCGTCGGTCGATTCACCTGCGCAGTGTGCGGCGCTGGCTATCACGATACGTTCAAGCAGCCCAAGGTGCCCGGCACCTGCGATGTTTGCGGCAGCCACGAGTTCAAGCGCCGCCCCGACGACAATGCCGAAACGGTGCGCACGCGCATGGCCGAATATCGCGCCAAGACCCTGCCGATCCTGCCGTTCTACGAAGCGCGCGGGCTTGTTCGGCGCGTTGACGGCATGGCCGCGATGGACGCGGTGACCAAGGCGATCGGGGTGATCCTCGATGGCGCCGAATAGCCCGGCATCGCCCTCAATCAACGGTTTGCTGCTTTGCGCGGTGAAAAACTTTCACCGTCTTAGAACGGTAACGCCCATGTCATTTTGTCCGGCCAATTCCCCCCTGCACCGCAGGCAGGTTCGTTCTTTCGAACGAAACAACAGGGGAATCACACTATGCGTAGAATGCCGGTGATGACGGCTATTTCGTGCATCGCCTTGATGCTGAGTTCCTGCCACGATGGCGGCATGTCGATGCCCGCGCCGGCGCCGTCACCCACGCCTTCACCGTCGCCCACCCCGACGCCGACACCGCCGCCTTCCCAGGAAGACGCCGCGCAGACGGCGACGCCGATCAAGCATCTGGTCGTGATTTTCGACGAGAACGAATCGTTCGACCATTATTTCGGCACCTATCCGACCGCCGCCAATCCGGCCGCCGAGCCGATGTTCACCGCCGCGATGGGCACGCCGCAGGTCAATGGCTACAATGCCAATCCCACGCTGCTGACCGCCAACCCCAACACCACCAACGCAGACAACCTTGCCACCGGCATCCCGGCGAGCGAGATGAATCCTTTCCGCATCGATCGAGCCCAGTTCGATACTGCCGGCCAGAACCATGCCTACACGCCGGAACAGAAGGCGTCGAACAACGGCAAGATGGATGCCTTCGTCGCCAATACCGGCCACGGCACCTCGGGCGGCGCGGGCGCATTCGGCACCAAGGCGCAGGTGATGGGCTATTTCGACGGCAACACCGTGACGGCGCTGTGGAATTACGCCCAGCACTTCGCGATGAGCGACAACACCTTCACCGATTCGTTCGGCCCCTCCACGCCGGGCGCGCTGAACGTCGTGGCTGGCACCACCAACGGCGGATCGAGCGCCACCGGATCGACCATAGCGGACGGGCAGGGCGGCTTCACGCTGATCAACGATTCCGACCCCGACGGCGACGTTTGCTCCAGCACGGCGGCAGGCAGCACGCTGCACATGCTGGGCAAGAACATCGGCGATCTGCTCAATGCCGCCGGGATCAGCTGGGGCGGCTTCATGGGCGGTTTCGATCTGACGCTGACCAACGCCAACGGCACCACAGGCTGCAAGCGCAGCACCACCTCGCCCAACACCAGCCGGACGGTGACGGACTACATTCCGCATCACGCCTGGTTCCAATATTATCCCTCTACCGCCAACCTGCAGCATACGCGGCCCAGCGCGCTCTCGATGATCGGCCACACCGAGCCGACGCTCGACAGCTCGGCCACCCCGGTCCACCATCAATATGATCTGCAGGATTTCTATAATGCGGTGAGGGCGGGTAATTATCCGTCGGTCAGCTACATCAAGATGCCCGCCTATCAGGACGCCCATCCGGGCAATTCGAATCCGCTCGACGAGCAAGAGGGCGTCACCAAGCTGATCAACTTCCTTCAGCAGCAGCCGGATTGGAATAATACCGCCATCATCGTCACCTATGACGATTCGGATGGCTGGTACGATCACCAGTCGCCGCACGTCCTGAATTCGTC
>JBQCEK010000336.1:0-2583 GCA_051960335.1 Sphingomonas sp. | reverse complement strand
AACGGCTTGGTGACATAATCGTCGGCGCCGAAGCCGAAGCTGCGTACCTTGGAATCCATCTCCGAAACGCCCGACAGGATCAGCACCGGCGTTTGCACCCGCGCGACGCGGAGCTTCTTCAGCACGTCATAGCCGTGCATATCCGGCAGGTTCGGGTCGAGCAGGATGATGTCGTAATCGTACAATTTCCCCAGATCGAGGCCTTCTTCGCCCAGATCGGTGGTATAGACGTTGAATCCTTCGGACGAGAGCATCAGCTCGATCGCCTTGGCGGTCGTCGGCTCGTCCTCGATCAGCAACACGCGCATTGGGCAGCCCCCTGTCATTCGCGCCGCAGATCACCCGCGATCCGACGCACCCCGACACTTCATTAACCAAATGATCTCTGAAGGTAAAAGGTTAATTTCGTCTTAAGCCGCAGGAATCCGCGAGTCGCGCCGCAAATCGGTTTACGAATCGTGATGATCGCCCGGCGCGGCGATGTCTTCGCCGATCATTTCACGCAGGTAGAGCGCACGGATCAGCGCGAAGATCACGACCAGCATCGCTGCCGAAAAGAACAGGGCGTAGAGGCCGAACACCATGCCGATGCCGATGATCGAAAACAGCGTGACCGCCGGCGGAATCTCGATCACGCGGTGCTGGACGAAGGGGGTGATGAAGTTGGTCTGGATCAGGCGTACCACCGCATAGGTGATCAGCGTGCCGATCACTGCGTGGGTGGAAACCGTGGCGGCGAGCCCCAGCGCCGGCAGCATCGCCGCGGTGGGGCCGATATAGGGCACGAATTCGCTCAACCCGGCGAGCAGCCCCAGCGCGGCGGAGGACGGCACGCCGGCGATCCACAGGCCCAACCCGACCAGCACGCCCATCGTCGTCATCAGGATCAGCTGAGTGCGCAGCCACAGCCGCAGCGTATCGGCGACATCGGTGAGGGCATCGGCGAAGGCGGGGCGTCGCGAGCGCGGCACGAGCAGCAGCAATCCGCGGCGATAGACATTGGGGTCCGCCGCGAAGAACACCGCGCCGACGATCAGCAACAGGACGTTGAGCAGGAGGGTGCCGGCCCCCTGGGCGAGGCCGCTGACGTCCTGCGCCGCGCGCGAGCCCGAATAAGCCGATTGCACGGCGCTGACCAGCTTGGCGCCAACGGGCGATTGCGACAGCCAGCCGGCGAGCTGATCGAGCAACCCCGGCGTTCGAGCGACGAGCAAGTTGATCTGCGGCGCGAACTGCACCCCGAACAGCCAGAAGAGAAAGGCGACGATGCCAAGCGCCGAGGCGATGCCGGCGCCCAGCGCAACCTTGGGCGGCAGCCGCAGGCGCTTTTCATATCCCTCCGCGATGGCATGGATGGCGATCGCGCCCAAGCTCGATCCGAACGCCAGGATCAGAATGTCGCCAGCCCGAAACAAGGCCCAAAGCACGCCGGCGATGGCGGCCACGATCAATACGCGGCGGATGAATCGTGCATCGAGATCGTCGGGGCGGAGGCGGTTCATCGCGCGGTAACGCCGGGCGTGCGGAAGCGCTCCGCGAGAAAGGCGATCAACGCTTCCACGCGCCCCGGCCGGAGCGGGCTGGGCGGCGTCAACAGGTGAAGCGCGATCGCGGGCGGCGCCCAATCGGCCAGGATTGTCTCAAGCGTCCCTTCTTCGAGGTCCTTGCCGACGATGAAATCGGGCAGCCGCGCGATGCCCAGCCCGGCACGAAGCGCGGGCAGCATCGCATCGCCGCTGTTGGTCATCAGGCGTCCCGTGGGGAGAACCGCGGCTTCTTCGCCGCCAGGGCCGGTGAAACGCCAGACGCCGCCCGGCGCATTGGTATAGCCCAGGCAATCATGGTCGCCGAGTTGTGCCGGATGCGTTGGCCGTCCGCGTGCCACCAGATAGGCGGGGGCGGCGACGCAGTGGACCGCGATGCCGCACAAGCGCCGGGCGCGAAGCGAGCTATCGGGCAGATCGGCGATCCTCAGCGCGATGTCGAACCCGTCGGCAACGATATCCACGCGCGCGTCGGAGAGGTTGAGATCGATCTGAATGCCCGGATTGGCGGCGAGAAATTCGACGATCGCCGGCGCGAGATAGGTCATGCCGAAGGTCATCGGCGCGGCAATGCGGATCAGGCCGGCGGGCAGCGTCGCGGTGTCGCGCGCCGCCTCCTCCGCACATTGCGCTTCGGCGAGGATGCGTTGGGCGTGCTCGGCAAGCTGCTTGCCGCTTTCGGTCAGGGTCAGCTTGCGCGAGGTGCGGTGGAACAGACTGGCGCCGAGATGCGCCTCGAGCCGGCTGATCGCCTTTGAAACGGTCGCCTTGGAGACGCCGATCGCGTCGGCGGCCGCGCTGAACGAGCGATGCTCGACGACGCAGGCGAAGATCGCCCAGGCTTCCAGATCGGGCAGGCGCATTCAACTCTCTCCGTGGTGCCGATGACGGTGTAGCCGACCCCTCGGGTTGGAAACAATCCGTTTCCACCGTTTCTATTTTCATCGAAATCGAGCGCCCTATCTTCGGCGCAAGCAATCCTTCGGGAGATTCACGATGATCGAGAAACGTTCGTTCGAAAGCCTGGGCCATGCCGATC
>JBQCEK010000335.1:0-4002 GCA_051960335.1 Sphingomonas sp. | reverse complement strand
GAGGTCGATCGCACCTGGCGCTCCGACTGGAAGTATCTGGCGACCCCGCTGACGCAGCATGTCGATGATCTGAAGGCCGATACCAAGGGGTTGGGCCTGCCGCGCGCGGTGATCGACAAACTCTATTACGAGAACGCCCACCGGATCTATCTGCGGGGGAAATGACCCCCGTCGTCACCCCGGCCTCGAGCTGGGGTCCCGCTCCTTTCCTCTCCTCGCAGAAGAAGCGAGACCCCGGGTCAAGCTCGGGGTGACGGAGAAAGAAAAGGCCCACCCGGGGATGCCGGGTGGGCCTTTGTTCTTGTTCGAGCCGATCAGAAGCCGAAGCGAACGCCCGCGGTGAACGTCCGCCCGTAAGCGGTATAGCCTGCGCCGATGCTGCTGCTGGTGCCGGTCGCGCCCGAAGCCCAGATGATGTTGGGATTGCCGCCCAGATAGGTCCGCACGATCGAATTGGTCAGATTGCGGCCTTCGATGGTGAACTTGATCCGCTTGGTGATGTCGAAAGAGGCGGTCGCCGTCACCCAGTCATACGGCTTGGCGATCGCCGGCACGCCGTCGATCTCGGTATAGGTGGCATAGGTGAATCCGCTCGAATGATCCCATGACACGCTGAGCGAGATCGGGCCTTTCTCGTAGAACGGATTGATCGAGAACGTCGTCGGCGAAATGCCGGCGATGGTTCCGACATCCTGGCCCTCGACGCTCGACGCGCTCCAGGTGTGGGTGAACTGCGCGCGGATGCCGAGCCCGTTCTTGAGCATATGTTGCCACGACAATTCGACACCATAGACGCGCGAACTGTCGCCGTTGATCGGCTCGACCACGCTGAACAGCAGCGGCGTGCAGGGATTGCCGTTAAAGCAGCCGACCGCGCCGATATCGACGCCGTTGCGCTCGATCGTGGTGATGTCGCCGGTCAGCTTCTTCCCGAATATCGCGAGCGAAAGCATGTCGTTGGGCTGATAATACCATTCGAGCGACGTATCGAACTGCCACGCCTTGATCGGCTTCAACGCGGCATTGCCATCATAATAGACGACATAATTCTGGTTGCTGGTGTCGTCGGTCTCGGTCGGCGCAAACTGGTTCAAGTCAGGTCGAGCGATCGTCCGCGCCGCGGCGACGCGCAGGTGAAGGTTGTTGGTCAGCCCGAAATTGACGTTCGCCGACGGCAGCGGGATCGTATAGCTGCCCTTCGCGCTGAGCGGCGAGGCTTCGGAATATTCGGTCACCGCCGAGGCCGTGGGGTTGGCGGTGTCGCGCACCGTAACCGAGATGATCTTGTTGATCGCGGTCGCGGCGTTGGTTTCGGTGTGGACGACGCGCACACCGATATTGCCGGTCCAGCCATAACCGCTGAACGATCCCTCGATATAGCCCGAGAAGGTCTTCTCACCGACTACATAGGAATTCGTGGGATTGAACTGCGGCAGGGTGTCGGCGAAATTATAGACGCCTTCACCCGAGGTGTAATTCGGCGTGCCATCGAGCGACTTGAGCCCGGCGAGCAGCGCATCGGCATTGATCAGCACCTGGGTGCGCGGGAAATTGCCGCCCGCGCCGGCGAAATAGTTGGGGAAGGCGAAGGTGGAGATGACGTCCTGCCCCATCGACGCGAAGGTGATCGGGCCGGGCTGGCCGGGCATCGTATTGTACAGCGTGCTGTACTGGTTCGACCCGTTGGTCCAATCGTTCGAGATGTCGCGGCGCGATTTGGAACGCTTGAGGAAGGCCACCCCGGCGTCGATGTGTTTGAGAACGCTGTTGTCGACTTCATAAGTGGCGTCGAGCTTGGCGCCGGTCACGGTATCCTTGATCGTGTCGCCCGACAGGCCGTCGTAATGGGTGCTCCAAAGGCTGTTGTCGTCTAGCGCGCCCGAGGCGAGCGCGGTCGCGTAATCGCTGCCATCGGGCAGTGTCACGCTGATATCCGGCATCTGGCCCTTGTTCGCCTTGAAGGTCATGATGTTCTGATTGTAAGGCGTCGGCGATACCAGGCCGGCGGTGAGGAACGTATCGAGCCCACCCTCGGGCCGGCTGGCATGCGAGCGATAGACATCGCCGCGCAGCGTCAGCCGATCGGTCGGGTTCCATTCGACATTGCCGCCGATCAGGTATGTGCTGACCTTGCGATGGATCGTCTGATTGACCAGCTCGGGATCGAAATTGTTGGCGGTGAACTGCGTGATGTAGCCGTCTTCGACCTTGACGTTCGACCATTCGGGCAAGCCGTTCGCGTCATAGGTGAAATCGGGATAATAGCTCTGATTGTACGCGACCTGCGGATCGTTGAGCTTGGTATACATCCCGTCGAGCGTGATGTGCAGCGTATCGGTCGGCTTCCATTCGAGCGCGCCGGTGACGGCCATGCGCTTCTTGCGATCGACCACCGAGCCGAACTGGATGCAGCATAGCCCATTGACCGGCATCGCATCGGCGGGCGGCACGCCATCGGCGGTCGGCGCGGGCGGCCATACGCCGGGGCTGTACGGATCCCAGGTCGCGTAGTTGAGCGCATCGGTGCGGAACTTCGTGTCCGAATAGACAACGCCGAGCAGCGCGCCGAACGTGCCCGAACTGTTGGTGTCGCTGACGAAGCCCGAGAGCTTGTAGCCCTTATAATGCGACATGTCGTTGTAATTGCCCTCGGCGCGCACCGCCATGTGCAGGCCGCGGTGATCGAGTGGGCGCGCCGAACGCAGGTTGACGGTGCCGCCGATCGAGCCCTCGATCGCGGCGGCCTGCGGCGATTTGAGCACGTCGGCACCCGAAATCACGTCGGCGGGGAGAATGTCGAAGGCGAAGTCGCGCCCATCGTCATCAGTCGCGAGCACGCGATCATTGAGCGTAGTGATATTATACTGCGAGCCGAGTCCGCGGACGCTGACATACTGGCCCTCGCCGCCGGTGGTGCGGTTGATCGTGATGCCGGTGATGTGCTGCAGCGAATCGGCGACGTCGCTGTCGGGGAAGCGGCCGAGTTCCGTTGCGTTGACCGAATCGAGCACGACGGCGGACTGGCGCTTGATTTCCACCGATTTGTCGAGGCTGCCGCGGATGCCGGTGACGATAATATCTTGGCCGGCCTGATTGGCGACGGCGGTGTCCGATGTGTCGGCAGGCGGTGAAGATTGGCTCTGCGCCATCGCCGCCGTGGACGCCGAGGCGAGCGCCAGAGCGAGAAGACGGGTTGTCGCGCGCAACGTGTGAGAAGCCATCATCGTCCCCCTGAATCCCTTTTCGAAATTTCACTATGTTTCATTCTGTGGATCACTTCGCAACAAAGCAACCCTTTTTTTGTCATCCCGCGGCAATATTGCCTTGGCCGCTCGCGGGACGCTGATAACTCAGCTATTTAGGGATATTATTCGTCCAATTGAGACGCGAACGCTCTGCGTCCGTATCCGCTTTCGCGTGCCTGAAGGGCCGGACTCAATCTCGATTCGTTCACAATCACCGAAACAAAACGAATAATTGCGCTTCGTTTTCGTTTGCGCTTGGCGCCGGCCTCGTGCAGTTTCCGCGTTCACTATGCGGGGCAACCGGCGAGGGGATATTGAATGGCCGATCCGAACTTCACGCGCAGAACCACGTTGGCAGGACTTCTGGCGGGTGCGGCGAGTTTACCGGTCGGTATTGTGGCGCCTAGCCATGCCTGGGCCGACGCGCCATCGCTCGCGACCGCCGCCGATGGCGACCTGGCGATCGACTTCGATAGCGCGCTTCGCTCACGCCTTTCGTGGCGACGGCAGCCCTTGACTGACATGGAGTCGGGTGAAGGCGTGCGGCTCGCGGGCGGGAAGGTGATCGATCGATTCCTGATGCTCGACCATAGGAACGAACCCCTAACCGGCGGCAAGCGCTTCAGCCTGCGCGGTGTCTCCGATGCGCAGCTCGAAAAGCAGGTCGATCTATCGTTCCGCGATGATCGACCCGGCGCGACGCTGATGACGGTGCGCTATCGCAATATCGGCAAGCAGCCGATCACAATTGCTGCCT
>JBQCEK010000334.1:0-2155 GCA_051960335.1 Sphingomonas sp. | reverse complement strand
CGCCCGCGAATCGGAGCGGCATGTGACGGCCGAGGAGCTGCATCTGATCGTCGCCGAAGCATCGCGTTCGGGCGTGCTCGAAGAGCATGAACGATCGATCATTTCTGGCGTGGTCCGGCTGGCCGATCGCCCTGCGCGTGAAGTGATGACGCCCCGAACCGAGGTCGATTGGCTCGACGCCGATCTCGACACCGCCGGCATTCGCGCTGCCTTGCTCGAGACGCAGCATACCCGCCTGCCCGTCGCCGAAGGATCGATCGATGCGGTGATCGGTGTCGTTCAGGCCCGCGATATCGTCGCGGCTTTGTTCGAAGGACGCCCACTCGATCTGCGTGCGCTGATGCGCGCCGCGCCCGTCATTCCCGATCAGCTCGACGCGATGGATGCGCTTGGCGCGCTACGCCGGGCCGACGTGCCGATGGCGCTGGTGCATGACGAATATGGCCACTTCGAAGGGATCGTCACGCCAGCCGATCTGCTGATCGCGATTGCCGGCGAATTCGCATCGGACACCAACCCCGACGAAACCCCGCCGATCGTCGAGCGCGACGACGGATCGTTGCTCGTATCGGGGCACATGCCGGCCGACGCGCTGGCCGAGCGGCTGGACATCATGCTGCCCGAAGATCGCGATTATGCGACGGTCGCCGGCTTCGTTCTGGCCGTGCTTCGCCATTTGCCCGGCGAGGGCGAAAGCTTCGTCGAACAGGGCTGGCGGTTCGAAGTCGTCGATCTCGACGGCCGGCGAATCGACAAGCTGCTGGTCAGCGAAGCGCCGAAACGCGACTAACCGAGCTTGCCGAAGGTCGCTTCATAGCCGGCACGATCGCCGGCGGCGAGCAGCTGCGCCTGCTCGATCCAGCGATCGCGGGTCATTCGGCCGCTGAACGTCCCCAGTTCGCCATCGAGCGCATCCGCTTCGCCCGGCGACAGGGCGGCCAGCTGGCCGACGGTTGTGATCCCGAGTTCGGCCAGACGCGAGGCGACCTTGGGCCCCAGCCCCTTGAGCAAGGTGACGGGTTGCCCCGAATCGCCCGTCGCTGGCGCGCTCTCCGCCGGGGCCGGCTGAACCGCAGGCGCTGGGTCAGGGGGGATGATGGGCAGGTCGTCGGCCAGCGGCGGCGGCGCGGGCGTGACGGGCGGCTCGATCGGCGTCGGCTGCACCGTTCGCTCGCTGGCGATCGGCACGTCGTGCGCCTCACGCTCGGCCCGCTCGCGCGCGCGGCGGCGACCGCCCCACCAGATCACCAGCATGGCGGCGATTGCGAGCACGATGATGAGGGCGAGATGCGCGCCGGTGATGACTCCGGTGGCGTCGGGCAGGGCGGTGGCGGGAGCCTCCGTCTGGTTCATCGCTGGCAATCCTTTCGTCGGGTCCGAACCGGGAGCATAACGGCCTTTGGCGAGACCGCCAAACCGATCGCGGCGGTGCGATCAGCCGCGCGCAATCTCGCGCCAGCCGATATCGCGTCGGCAAAAACCCGATGGGAAATCGATCGCATCGACCCCGCGATAGGCGGCCGCCTGCGCCTCGACGACCGTCGCGCCGGTCGCGGCGACGCCAAGCACGCGGCCACCGGCGGCGGCGAGTTGGCCGTTCTCCTCACTCGTGCCAGCCTGAAACACGCGCGCGCCGGCGGCCTCGGCGCGGTCGAGACCGGCGATTCGGCCGCCAGTTTCGGGTGTGCCTGGATAGCCGTTCGCGGCCATAACCACGACGAGCGCGACATCGTTCGAGAATCGCGGCGGCGGGAGCGCGCCGAGCCGGCCCTCGCTGGTCGCCAGCATCAGCTCCAGCAGATCGTCCGCGAAGCGCATCATCAGCACCTGACATTCGGGATCGCCGAAGCGGACGTTATATTCGATCAGTTTCGGCCCCTCGGCCGTGAGCATCAGCCCGGCGTAGAGCACGCCCGAAAACGGTGTGCCAGCGCGGGCGAGCGCGGCGACGGTAGGACGGACGATGTCATCGATCGCGCGGCGTTCGAGATCGGGCGTCAACACCGGCGCGGGGCTGTAGGCGCCCATGCCGCCGGTATTGGGGCCGGTATCGCCCTCGCCGACGCGCTTGTGATCCTGTGCGGAGCCGAACGGGACGATCGTCTCCCCGTCGGTCAGGACGAACAGGCTGGCCTCCTCGCCTTCCAGAAATTCC
>JBQCEK010000333.1:0-10601 GCA_051960335.1 Sphingomonas sp. | reverse complement strand
CGATTGGGTCTATGACCAACAGGATCGCGCGCGCTGGGCCCAAACGATCGATGAGATCAACCGAACGCTCGCCGATAACCTGTCGCTGGGGCGGCCCGGCGGGCCGCGCGAGCCGCCGGTCGATGTCGATCTCAGCGCGCTGGTCGATGCGGTGGTCGAGGATTTCCGAGATCTCGGTGCTGAGGTCACCTTTCAGGATGGCGTCCGACTGCCGATGAAGCTGCGACCGTCGCTGATGCGCCGCGCGGTCCGCAACCTCATCGAGAACGCCGTCAAATACGGCAAGGGTGCTGCGGTGCGGATCGATCACGCGCCGGACAGCGTCGCCATCGTCGTTTCGGATCGCGGGCCCGGCATTCCGGCCGACCGACTGTCCGACGTGTTCGATCCGTTCACCCGCCTCGAAAGCTCGCGCAATCGCGAAACCGGGGGGATCGGCCTAGGCTTGGCGCTCGCTCGGGCGATCGTCGCCGATGCCGGCGGCGAGATCAGGCTCGATAACCGCCCCGAAGGCGGCCTCGACGCGATCATCGCCCTACCGCGCTGAACCTAACGTCGCGTTCAGCTCAGGCCGAACGCGCTCTTGGGAATGTGCGTGATCCGGCAAGCCAGATCGGCCTCGCCGCTCGCGACGATGAAATGGTCGCCGGCATCCGCGATCCCGGTCGAAAACACCACCTTGTCCAGATACATCAGCTCTTGCAGCGGCTGCGTCAGCGCCGGGGCCGGCTCGATCAGCGGCGCATGATCACTGCGCACGATCCGCGATGGATCGTCGCGGTCGAGCAGCGACCAATAGGTGCGGTAGATGCCGACCACCCCCGCCGGCTCCACGCCGTGCCACAGGCTCAGCCACCCCTGATCGGTCAGTACCGGCGGTGTCCCGCCACCAATCCGCGCAGTGGCGACCGTCGCCGAATGGGGCCGAATGCCGGGCCGTTCGTACGGCTTCCAGTGCAGCGCATCGGGCGAAGTGGCGAGGTTGATCGACGGACCCGCGCGCCATTCGCTGCCGGGCGGATAGGCGAAATAGAGATCGCCCAGCGGCCGCGTCTGCGCCCAATAATGGCCGTCGATCAGCCCCTCGAAGATCAACATGTCCTTGTTCTGATGATCGAGCACGATCCCCTCCAGCGTCCAGTCGAGCGCATTGGCCGAGCTGTAGAGGGTCGTCGAATGCCGTTCGGGGCTCACCGAGCATGTCGTCATCAGGAAGCGATCGCCCACCCGGCTGATCCGCGCATCCTCGACGCCGTAGCATTGATACGGCGCTGACGGCGCGACGATGCGATCGTAATGCACCTGCTCGACGCGCGATCCGCTGGGGTCCAGCTCCACGGGCAACAGCCATGAAAGCGACGTCAGCGCCATCACGCGCCAGCCGCCGCCGCGCATCACGAACTTGCGCGGATCGGCGGTATCGACCAGCTCCAGCGGCCAGGCATCGAGCGTGTAGCCGCCGTCGAACCAGCGGATCGCGTGGATATGCCCGTCGCGGATCGGTTGCTTCAGCGCCTCGGCGATCCGCACCATCATCAGCAAATTACCGCTCGGCAGCCGGGTCATGCCCGGATTGAACGCGCCCAGCACATAGGTTTCGGCGTCGATCCGCCCGGCCAGCGGCGAATGCTTAAGATCCACGTCATGCGGCGTGAATACCAGCGAGTCGAAAAAGAAACTCATTGCCCGGCCACCTTCCTTGCGAACGCAGACGCGTCAGGCCGTGGCGGGTTCCTTGATCCGCATAAGCTGGCGATCGATCGCCGCAACGACATCGGGCTCGCTCAGCGTCGGCGTATGCCCCACATCGGCGACGGTGATCAGCTCGGCCAGCGGCAGAGTTTTCGCCATTCGCTCGGCCGTCGCCGCGGACAATACGTCGGATCGCGCGCCGCGAACGATCAGCGCCGGCACGTCGCTCATCGCCTGAAGCGTCGGCCACATATCGGGCGCCGCCTCACCGCCGGGCTCGCGGAATGGCTCGGCAATCTTCATATCGTAATCCAGCACGATCCGCCCGGCGTTGTTCACATAATAGAGCCGCTTGGCCATCGCGATCCAGTCGCTCAGCTCGAAGCGCGGATAGACATCGGCGTTCGCCTCGGCGACGGCGCGCGCGGCGTGAACCCATGTCGGAAAAGCTGCTCGATTTGCCCACATAGCTGCGGATGCGGGCAAGCCCGGCCGGGTCGATCTCCGGCCCCACGTCGTTCAGCAAGGCACCCGCCAGCCGCCCCGACGCGCGCGCCGCGAGCAGCATCGTCACCAGCCCGCCCAGCGAGGTGCCGAACGCGATCACCCGCGTCAGTGAAAGTTCGTCGATCAGGCCGAGCACATCCTCGGCATAGGTCAGCGGGTTATAGGTCGCGGGGTCCTTCGCATAATGGCTGTCCCCGCGCCCGCGCAGGTCGACGCACAGCACGCGCCACACGCCGGCAAGCCGCGCCGCGACCTCCTCGAAATCACGGGCGTTCCGCGTAAGGCCGGGGATGCACAGGATCGGCGGCCGGCCATCGCCGCCGGCATAGTCGCGGTAATGCAGCTTCAGCCCGTCGGCGGACTGCCAATAGCGATCGTCAAAGCCGGCCATGGTTGCGTCCTTTGGTCATCGCCACCCATATCGCCGTATGGCCGCTTCCCCGCAACCCGCCCGCTATCGCCCCGAAACCACGATCACTCAGTTGGGCGATGCGTTCTACGATCCCGTGGCGCCGGCGCGCTTCCCCGAAACGCGCCTGCGCTTCCGCAACGATCGCGCGGCGGCCAGCGTCGGGCTCGATCATCTCGACGATCAGGCGTGGATCAGTCATTTCGGCCGCTTCGATCCCCTGCCCGGCTCATTACAGTCGCCGCTGGCGCTTCGCTATCACGGCCATCAGTTCCGCGTGTACAATCCGGAGATCGGCGACGGCCGCGGTTTCCTGTTCGCGCAACTTCGCGACGATCGCGGCCGGCTGATGGACCTCGGCACCAAAGGATCGGGGCAGACGCCGTGGAGCCGTTTCGGCGACGGGCGGCTGACGCTGAAGGGCGGCGTGCGCGAAATATTGGCGACCGAGATGCTCGAAGCGCTTGGCGTCGAAACCTCACGGAGCTTCTCGCTGATCGAAACCGGGGAGGACCTGCACCGCGGCGACGAACCCTCCCCCACGCGCTCCTCGGTGCTGGTGCGGCTCAGCCACGGCCACATCCGCATCGGCACGTTCCAGCGCCTCGCCTTTGAACGCGATGCGGAAAACATGCGCCGGCTGGTCGGCTATGTCCTCGCCAATTTCTATGACGAAACCGCGGGCGAAGATGGCCCCGAACGATTGCTCGATCATGTCGTGTCGCGCACCGCGCGGCTGGCGGCGCGCTATATGGCGGCGGGCTTCGTCCACGGCGTGCTCAATTCGGATAATATCAACGTGACGGGCGAAAGCTTCGATTACGGCCCGTGGCGTTTCGCGCCGACATGGGACCCCGCGTTCACGGCGGCCTATTTCGATCATGCCGGCCTCTACGCCTTCGGCCGCCAGCCGGAGGCGATCCACTGGGATGCCGCGCAACTGGCGGTGTCGCTCCGCTTGCTGATCGACGCCGAGCCGTTGATCGCCGTGCTTGATTCGTTCGGCGAACGCTATCAGCGCGCGGTATCCGATTCGATCCTGTGGCGGCTGGGGCTCAAGCCGCGCGATGCGGCTGGAGATCGGGCGCTCGTCCAGGCGATCGAGCGAGCGCTGCGCGGCACCGGCACGCCGATCGACCGCTTTTTCTTCGATGCGTTCGGCGGCGCACTCCCGGATGAGAGCCCCTATACCGCCCCGCCTTTCGAAGAGGCGCGGTCGCTGCTCGCCGACCATGCGCCCCGCGCGCGCCGGGATCATCCCTATTGGCGGGGCAGCGCGCCCTGTTCGATGCTGATCGAGGAAGTCGAGCAAATCTGGGCGCCGATCGCCCAAGGCGATGATTGGTCACGCTTCGAGGCGAAGATCGCGGCCGTGCGCGACATGGGCAGCGCGCTTGCCGGCTAGAACCGCTCTAGGTGTGGAAAAGCCGCGCCGTTTCGGGCAAGAGCGCGCCAGAGAAGAAGGATTTACATGAGCGTTCACGAAATCGTCTCGACCGAACCCGCCACCGGCGCGGTACTGTGGCGCGGCGCGATCAGCGACGTCGATGCCGAAGTCGGCCGCGCGCGGGAGAGCTGGGCCGGCTGGGCTGCGCAGCCGCTCGCCAATCGGACAGAGGCGCTGCGCCGCTTCGCCAATGTCGTACGTGCCCGCAGCGACGCCTTCGCCGATACGATCGCGCGCGAAACGGGCAAGCCCCTGTGGGAAGCGCGCACCGAAGTCGATACGGTGATCGCCAAGGTCGATATCTCGATCAAGGCCTATGCGGAGCGCACCCCCCAACGTCGGCTCGATGGTCAGGCGGGGGCGCGAATGGCGCTCCGGCACAAGCCGCACGGCGTGCTCGCGGTGCTTGGCCCATACAATTTTCCGGCGCATCTGCCCAACGGCCACTTCGTCCCCGCGCTGCTCGCCGGCAACGCCGTTGTGTTCAAGCCATCCGAAAAGACGCCGGCTTCGGGCGCTTTTTTGGTCGAATGCTTTCATGCGTCGGGCATTCCCGAAGGCTGCGTCAGGCTGGTCATCGGCGGCCCGGCGGAGGGCAAGGCGCTGGCCGGGCATGACGGGATCGACGGGCTGCTGTTCACCGGATCGGCGCGCACCGGCATCGCGCTCAACAAGCAGTTCGCGGACCGGCCGGAAAAGATTCTCGCGCTCGAAATGGGCGGCAACAACCCGATCGTCGTTTGGGACTCGCCCGATCTGCATTCGACGGCGGTGCTGATCGTCCAATCGGCCTTCACCACCGCCGGGCAGCGCTGCACCGCGGGCCGCCGATTGATCGTCGATGACAAGAATTACGAGCCGCTGCTCGAAACGCTCGACAAGCTCGTCGGCCGGATCATCGTCGGCGAACCGCATGCCGATCCCGCGCCGTTCATGGGCTGCGTGATCGACAATGAAGCCGCCGATCAGCTCACCGAGAGCTTTGTCACGCTGATGTCGCATGGCGGCCGTCCGCTGCGCCACATGCAGCGGCTGGTCGATGATCGCCCGTTTTTGACGCCGGGGCTGATCGACGTGACCAACATCGCCGATCGCCCCGATATCGAGCTGTTCGGCCCGGTGCTCCAGGTTATCCGAGTCCCCGATTTCGAGGCCGCGATCAAGGAGGCCAACAACACCCGCTACGGCCTGTCCGCCTCGTTGCTGAGCCAGAACCCGAAGCTTTACGACCAGTTCTGGGCCAACGCCCGCGCCGGCATCGTCAACTGGAACCGGCCAACCAATGGCGCCTCCTCGGGGGCGCCGTTCGGCGGCATCGGCTGGTCGGGCAACCACCGCCCGAGCGCCTATTACGCAGCAGATTACTGCGCTTATCCGGTTGTCTCGAGCGAAGCGGATTCGGCCCGCGCTTCGATCGGCATCGGTCTTAGAGACGGCTGAGCCCCTTATTGATTTCCGATCCCCGCGCAGGCGGGGGTCCAGAGTCGAAGGCACGGCGATCTAGACGCTGGCCTCCCGCCTTCGCGGGAGAACCATGATGGAAATGGACAGCTCTTCGTCCGCCCGGCCCGGCGCGCCCGGATGACGCGCGCGCGAAAGTTTCGCTACCCGGCGCCCAAGCATCCATCCGTTGTCGCGGCCGGCGCCCCGGCCCAAATTCGCGAGCATGGCAAGTCTTCTCGATCCCACGGCGCGCGGGCGCGTCATCCTCGTCGGCGCCGGTCCCGGCGATCCCGGCCTCCTCACCGTTCGCGCCGTCGAGGCGCTGAAGGCGGCCGATGTCGTCGTGCATGACGGGCTCGTCGATGCCCGCGTGCTCGACATCGCCCCGCCCTCGGCGCAGCGCATCTCGGTCGCCAAGCAACGCTCGCGCCACAGCGTGCCGCAGGATGGCATCAACGCGCTGATCGTCGCTCATGTGAAAACCGGCAGCGTGGTGGTGCGGCTGAAGGGCGGCGATCCGTTCATCTTCGGCCGCGGTGGCGAAGAGGTGGAGGCGGTGCGCGCCGCCGGCCTGCCGGTCGAGGTGATCCCGGGCGTGTCGGCCGCGCTCGGCTGCGCGGCGGAGGCGATGCTGCCGCTCACGCACCGCGATTACAGTTCGGCGGTCAGTTTCGTTGCGGGCCAGTGCAAGGGGCTCAGCGATCAGAACTGGTCGGGCCTCGCCGGGCAAGGCCGAACCTTGGTGATCTACATGGGCGTCGCCACCGCCGGAGACATCGCCGACAAGCTGATCGCCGATGGCGTCGCGCCCGATATGCCCGTCGCCGTGCTCGAAAAGGGCACGCTGCCCGGCGGCCGCGCGATCCGGACGCTGCTCGCCGATCTCGGCGCAATGGTGACGCGCGAAAAGGTCGAAAGCCCGGCGATCATTGTCGTCGGCGAAGTCGTCGATCTCAGCGATGCCGAGGACCGGCTGGGGCACTGGGCGCGCCGCGCGCACTCGATCCACGGAACGATCGCGTGAAGCTGCTCACCGGCAACGATCTGGCCACCGGCGACGTGATCTGGTGGACCGGCAGCGATTGGTCCCGCCATGTCGAGGACGCCGCCGATGTCGGCGGCCAAGGCGATGCGATCGCTCAAGCGGAAGAAGGCGCGCGCCGGGTGAACGGCCCCTATGTCATCGACGCCGAAGTCACCGAAGACGGCCCCCGTCCCGCGCACATCAAGGACCGCGTCCGCGCGCTCGGCCCCACCGTCCGCCCCGATCTGACGCTCAAGCCCGCCGATCCCAACGCCGGGAGCTGGGTAATATGAACCGGGCAGCCGTCCCGCCCGCGAAAGCGGGAGCCCATCCCTCCCTCAATACCGCGCCCGACTTGCGGAAGCAGGGTTCCCGCTTTCGCGGGAATGACGAGGTAAGCCATGTATAAATATGACACCTATGACCAGGCGATCGTCGATGCCCGCGTGGAGGAATTTCGCGATCAGGTCAGCCGCCGCCTCGCCGGGCATATCACCGAGGATCAGTTCAAGCCGCTGCGGCTGATGAACGGCCTCTATCTCCAGCTCCACGCCTATATGCTGCGTGTCGCGGTGCCTTATGGCACGCTCGACAGCCGGCAGATGCGGATGCTTGCGCACATCGCGCGCAAATACGATCGCGGCTACGGCCATTTCACCACGCGGCAGAACATCCAGTACAATTGGATCAAGCTCGAACAGGCGCCCGATATCCTCGCCGATCTCGCGACGGTGGAGATGCATGCGATCCAGACGAGCGGCAATTGCATCCGCAACATCTCGTCCGATCAGTTCGCCGGCGCGACCGCCGATGAAGTCGCCGATCCGCGCCCCTGGGCCGAATTGCTGCGGCAGTGGAGCACCTTCCACCCGGAATTCAGCTATCTGCCGCGCAAGTTCAAATTCGCGGTGATCGCCAGCGATACGGATCGCGCGGCGATGCGGCTGCACGATATCGGCATCCAGTTGATCCGTCGCGACGGCCAGCTCGGCGCCAAGGTGTTCGTCGGCGGCGGCATGGGCCGCACCCCGATGATCGCCCCCGAAATCAAGGATTTCGTGCCCGCCGAAGATCTGATCAGCTATGTCGAGGCCTGCCTTCGCGTCTATAATCGTCACGGCCGGCGCGACAATATCTACAAGGCGCGGATCAAGATCCTGGTGCATGATCTTGGGGCCGAGGAATATGCCCGCCAGGTCGCGGAGGAATTCGCCGAGATCAAGGCGCTGGGGCTCGATCCGCCGGCCGCCGAGCTTGCGCGGATCACCGCGATGTTCGCTCCACCACCGTTCGATGCCGCCGCGCCCGACACGATCGATCGCAGCGATCCCGATTTCGCGGTCTGGCTCGATCAGAACGTCCACGCGCACCAGCAACCGGGCTATGCGATCGCGACGATCAGCCTGAAGCCGATCGGCGGCATTCCCGGTGACGCTTCGGCCGATCAGATCGACCTCATGGCCGATCTCGCGCAAGCGTACAGCTTCGATGAGCTGCGCGTCACGCACAGCCAGAACATCGTCCTGCCGCACGTCCGCAAGGCCGATCTCCACGCGATCTGGCAACGGCTCTCCGACGCCGGGCTGGCCGAGGCCAATCTCGATCTGATCAGCGACATCATCGCCTGCCCCGGCCTCGATTATTGCAGCCTCGCCAACGCCCGCTCGATTCCCGTCGCGCAAAAGATCGCGACGCGCTTCGCCGATCTCGGCCGGCAACGCGAACTCGGCGAGCTGAAGCTGAAGATCAGCGGCTGCATCAACGCCTGCGGCCATCATCACGCCGGGCACATCGGCATCCTCGGCGTCGATCGAAAGGGCACCGAAAACTATCAGCTGCTGCTCGGCGGATCGGGCGCCGAGGACGCGAGCCTGGGCAGGATCACCGGCCCCGGCTTCGACGAGGATGGGATCGTCGATGCGGTCGAAAAGGTGACGGACGTCTATCTCGCCGAGCGCCAGGGCGGCGAACGTTTTCTCGACACTTACCGGCGCGTCGGCATCGACCCGTTCAAGGAAGCGATCTATGGTTGATCTTACGGACAGCCGCTTCGGCGGCTCGGGGGGAGAGCGCTCAGCCACAGCTCCCGGCGCGGCGCTCTCCCCTTCGCCATTGCGCTTTCGCGGCGATGCGCCGCGCGGAGAGCCGGCGGTGACGCTGGACGCCTTCCTCGATCAGCGCGATGCCGATGCCGTGCGCCTCGAAGCCGGCGAAGACGCGCGCGCGCTGATCCCCCACCTTGCACAGCTCGCGCTCATCGAAATCAGCTTCCCCACCTTTCGTGACGGGCGTGGCTATTCCGCCGCGCGCATCCTGCGGGAGGCCGGATACACCGGCGAGCTGCGCGCCGCGGGCGATGTGCTGGTCGATCAGATGCCGTTCATGCGCCGCTGCGGCTTCGATAGTTTCGCGCCCGATGCGCCGATCGATCCCGCGACGCTTGAGGCCGCGCTGAGGCGATACGATCACGTCTATCAGAAAGCCGCCGACGGCGCCGTGCCAGTCTGGAAATTGCGTCATGGCTAGCCGCGCGCGCGACGTGATTGATACCGCCCCGCGCTTTACCCAAAGCGACGCGATCCGCCTCAACAACCTGTTCCGCGGCAATGACGCGCAGGAGATGCTGGCGGCGGTGATCGCGGACCGGCTGGTCGGCAACGCGGCGATCGTATCGTCGTTCGGCGCCGAATCCGCGGTGCTGCTCCATCTCGTCACCCGGTTGGCGCCCGATATGCCGGTGCTATTCCTCGATACCGGCAAGCATTTCCACGAAACGCTCGGCTATCGCGATCAGCTCGTCGACCGACTGGGACTCGATCTCGTCACGCTGACACCCGACCTCGGCGAGCTCGCCGCGCGTGACGGAACCGGCCTGCGCTGGTCCTACGATCCCGATGGCTGCTGCGAGATCCGCAAGGTTCGCCCGCTCGCCCGCGCGGTCGCCGGGCTCGATGCGACGTTCACCGGCCGCAAGGGCTTCCAATCCGCCACGCGAACCGGCCTGCCGCGCTTCGAGATCGACACGACCGATGCCGAGGGGCGCCTGAAGGTCAATCCGCTGGCCAATTGGACCAAGGCCGATCTCGACGCCTACTTTCTGGCCCACGACCTTCCCCGCCACCCGCTCGAGGCGGACGGCTACCCCTCGATCGGCTGCGCGCCGTGCACCAGCAAGGTCCGCCCAGGCGAAGATCCCCGCGCCGGCCGCTGGCGCGGCTGGGAAAAGGTCGAATGCGGTATCCATGTGCCCGAGAAACCGGGCGAAGAGCCGGCGTTTTGATTCCCAATCCTCTCCCTTGAGCGGAGAGGGAAGCAGCGATCAATACCGCTCCACCGCCAGATCGCTGAACCGAGTCACTTCCGGCTCGAACTTCATCAGCACCTTGCCCGTCGCGCCGTGGCGTTGCTTGGCGATGATCAGCTCAGCCAGGCCGAACACCCGCTCCATGTCGGTCGCCCATTTCGCGTGATCCTCGAACGTCTTGGCGTCGTCGCCTTCGCTCGGCCGCTTGGGCTCCTTCGCCGCGACATAGTAATCCTCGCGATAGACGAACCACACCATGTCGGCGTCCTGCTCGATCGATCCCGATTCGCGCAGATCGGAGAGCTGCGGCCGCTTGTCCTCGCGCTGTTCGACCGCGCGGCTGAGCTGCGACAGCGCCAGCACCGGCACGTTCAGATCCTTCGCCAGCGTCTTCAGTCCGCGGCTGATTTCCGAGATTTCCTGCACGCGCCCATCGCTCGCGCTTCGGCCCGATCCCGCCAGCAGCTGCAGGTAATCGACCACCACCAGCCCGATCTCATTATTGTGCCGCCGCTGCAGCCGCCGCATCCGCGTGTGCAGCGCACTGATCGACAGGCCGGCGGTGTCGTCGATGAACAGCGGCAGCTTCTCGAGATCGGCCGCCGCCGCCGCCAATTGCCCGAATTCGCTGCGGCTGATCTTGCCCATGCGCAGGTCCTGGCTCGAAATCCTCGCCTGCTCGGCGAGCACGCGCGTCACCAGCTGGTCGGCCGACATTTCGAGGCTGAAGAACGCGACCGTCGCCCCCACCGAACGCTCGGGCGAAATGCCGTCC
>JBQCEK010000332.1:0-3225 GCA_051960335.1 Sphingomonas sp. | reverse complement strand
TGGTGGTGGCACCTTTCATCATCGATCTTGCATGCCGCCAGGCGCGGCTCGGCGTCGAGTTCGACGGCAGCCAGCATCTCGATCAGGCAGCGGCCGATCAGCGGCGCACAAAATACCTGGAGCACGCGGGGTGGCGGATCATTCGCCTGTGGAACTCGGACGTGCTCGCGAACGCCGAGGGCGCCGCCCGGTACATTCTGTCGGAGGCCGCCGAGTGCCTCGGCGGCACCCACCCCCAGCCCCTCCCTTGCAGGGAGGGGAGATCAAGAACGTCGCGCTAACGCTGACCGTCCGGACCGCGTCCAATTTTTCGGCTGATCAGGCAGAGCTGACGCGATCACCATCACCGCGCTATCTTTTGCCTGACGGCGCGCCTCTCTCCCGCTATCCCGTCGCCATGACCATCGCCCGCACCTCCTCCACCGCCTTTGCCGTCGCGGGCATAGGGATCGCGAGTTATTCGTGCATGGATGCGGTGATGAAGGGGATGTCGATCGCCCACGGCGCGTATAGCGCGGTGTTGTGGCGCTCGATCGGCGGCGTGGTGCTGATGGGGCCGGTGTTCCTCGCGCGGCGGCGGCCGTGGCCGACGCGCAGGGCGCTGACGCTGCATTTCTGGCGCGGCGCGGTTGCGGGGGCATCGGTGGTGCTGTTCTTCTGGGGGCTGGTGCGCGTGACGATGGCGCAGGGCGTGGCGCTGAGCTTTTTCGCGCCGTTGATCGCGCTCTATCTCGCGGCCGCCTTCCTTGGCGAGCGAATCCGGCGCGCGGCGATCTGGGGATCGCTGGTCGCGAGCTTCGGCGTGCTGGCGATCGCCTGGGGGCAGGTGGAGGCGCATGCCTCGACAGCGGCGGTGCTTGGGTCGATCGCGATCTTCTTCGCGTCGATCCTCTATGCGATCAGCCTGATCCTGCTCCGCCAGCAAGCGCAGGTCGCCGATCCACTGGAGGTGGCGCTGTTCACGAGCATCGTGCTGGGCTTGCTGCTGTTGATCGGCGCGCCGTGGTTTTCGAGCATGCCGGGGCCGCACTTGTGGCCGGGAATCCTCGGCGCGGCGGCGCTCGGCTCGTTCTCCGCGATCCTGATCGCCTGGGCTTACCGCCACGCCGAAGCGCAGGTGCTGGCGCCGGTGGAATATAGCGCCTTCGTCTGGTCAGCGATCCTCGGCTATTGGGTGTTCGGCGAGCATGTGTCGCCGTGGACGGTGGCGGGCGCCGTTCTCATCATTGCGGGATGCCTGGTCGCGGTGCGCGGCAAGATCGCGCCCGCGCCGCAAACGGAGGCTGCCGCATGACGATTATCCGACCCGCCGGTCCGCGCGACGTGCCGACGATCCTGCGCTTCGTGCGCGAGCTTGCCGCGTTCGAGCGCGAGCCCGATGCCGTCGAGGCGACCGAGGAGACGCTGGCGCACGCGCTGTTCGACGAGCGCGCGGCCGAGGCGGTGATCGCCGAGCGGGATGGGGCGCCTGTCGGCTTCGCGCTGTTCTTCCACAATTTTTCGACCTGGACGGGGAAGAAGGGGCTGTATCTGGAGGACCTTTACGTCACGCCCGAGGCGCGAGGCTCCGGGGTTGGCAGGCAGCTGCTGAACCATCTGGCGGCCGTCGCGGTCGAGCGGGATTGCGCGCGGTTCGAATGGGCGGTGCTCGACTGGAACCAGCCCGCGATCGATTTCTACACCAGCCAGGGCGCCGAAATGATGGCGGATTGGCGGATCGAGCGAGTCACCGGAAAGGCGCTGGCGCGTCTCGCGGAACGCGACTAGCCTTTATCTCGGAAAGCATGTGCTCCCGCGCAGGCGGGAGTCCAGGATCGCGGGCGCCAGCGCCTGAGACTCTGGGCCCTCGCCTTCGCGGGGACACGGGGGAAGGCGACATGACCGATACCGGCGACATCGCAACAGTCGTTCCTGCCGAGCCGCCGCGCGCGCTGGGCTTCTGGATGTGTCTCGCGCTGGTGATGGGCAGCATGATCGGATCGGGCATCTTCCTGCTCCCCGCCGCGCTCGCGCCGTTCGGGTGGAACGCGGTCTATGGCTGGCTGATCACCATCGCCGGCGTGCTGTGCATGGCGCGGGTGTTCGCGCACCTCGCGCGCGCGATGCCGAAGAGCGGCGGGCCTTACGTCTATACGCGCCAGGCGTTCGGCGAGATGGGCGGCTTCATGGTCGCGTGGAGCTACTGGATCTCGGTGTGGAGCACCAACGCGGCGATCGCGATTGCGGCGGTGAGCTATCTGTCGAACTTCTTTCCCGCAATCGGCACGACGCCGGGGCTGCCGGCGCTGGTGGCGATCGGGCTGATCTGGCTGTTCACCGCGATCAACCTGGCGGGCGTCGGCGTCGCCGGGAGGGTGCAGGTGGTGACGACGCTGCTAAAGCTGGTGCCATTCGCCGCGGTGGTGCTGATCGTCATCGGCATGCTGAGCGTCCACGGCACGGCCTCGCTCGCGCCCTATCATGCCGAGGCGATCGGGATCGGCGCGATCAGCGCGGCGGCGGGGCTGACGATGTGGCCGATGATCGGCTTCGAGGCGGCGACGGTGCCCGCCGGGCGGATCGTCGATCCGGACCGCACGATCCCGCGCGCGACCTCGCTCGGCACGCTGGCGACGGGGCTGTTCTATCTGATCGTCTGCTCGGGGATCATCCTGATGATGCCGGCGGGGGCGATCGCCAATTCGAACGCGCCGTTCGGGACGTTCGTCGCGCATTTCTGGGCGCCGGGGCCGGCGGCGCTGATCACGCTGTTCGCGGTGGTGAGCGTGCTGGGGACGCTCAACGGCTGGGTGCTGGTGCAGGGCGAGCTGCCCACCGCGCTGGCGCACGACGGGCTGTTCCCGCGCTGGTTCGCGCGGCTCTCGGCACGGGCGACGCCGGTGCGCGCGCAGCTGCTGTCCAGCGGGCTGGCGACGGTGCTGGTCGCGTCGAACTACGCCAAGTCGATGGGCGCGATGTTCGTGTTCATGGGGATGATGTCGACCGCGATCACGCTGATCGTCTATTTCTTCGTGATGGTCGCCGCGCTGACCGAATATCGGCGCGGTCGTTTCGGTCGCAAGCCGACGATCCCCGCGCTTGCGGTGGCGGGGCTGGCGTTCGTGATCTGGGCGCTGGTCGGGATCGGGCTCGGCTCGGACAAATGGAGCGTGCTGCTGTTCCTCAGCGGAATTCCTGTGTTCCTGCTGATGCGGCGATCACGACCGGCGGCGGAACCGGCCGAGG
>JBQCEK010000331.1:0-5529 GCA_051960335.1 Sphingomonas sp. | reverse complement strand
CCGGCACGGTGCCGGCCCGTGGACCCCGAGTGGGTCGGCTGGTTGGATTGTGGACCGCGATCGAGTTCGTCGCGCTGTTCGTCACCGCCAACATTCTGGTGAATGTGCATCGCGCCGATCTGATGCTGCCCGCTGGCGCGATCATCGTCGGGCTGCACTTCTTCCCGCTCGCGCGTGGCATTCCGGTGCGGATCTATAATGCGACCGGCGCGGGGCTGGTGTCCCTCGGCTTGATTGGCCTGTTGTTGCCCGTCGATCGGCGACCGATCCTCATCGGCCTTGGCGCGGCCGCCATTCTTTGGGCGACCGCCCTTGCCGTCATCATCCAGGCCAGGCGTTCGGCCGCGGCGCCCCTAACGACCGCCTGACATCCCCGACACTGCCCGATCGGCGGTGGAGGATCAGCCCGAATTGCGCAGCGCCGTGGCGATCGCGTTGATCGACAGCAGGATGCCTTCGCCGATGCGCGCGTCGGTTTCGCCGGCGCGGTGGCGCTTCATCAGCTCGATCTGCAACAGGTTGAGCGGCTCGATATAGGGCAGGCGCAGACGGATCGAGGTTTCCAGCCCCGGATGCTTTTCGAGCAGCCGCGACTGGCCGGTGATGCCGAGCAGTCCGTCATGCGTCTTGCGCCAGCCGTCGCGGATGCGGCCGAAGATCGCCTCGCGCAGGCCGGCATCCTCGACCAGCCCGGCATAATGTTCGGCGATGCCCATGTCTGATTTGGCCAGCACCTGCTCCATATTGGCGAGCGTGGCGGCGAACAGCGGCCAGCCCTCCGCCATTTCCGCGAGCAGGGCCTTGTCGTCGAAGGCCGCCATCGCCTGGCCGACGCCGTACCAGCCGGGCAGCATCACCCGCGCCTGGCTCCAGGAAAAGACCCAGGGGATCGCGCGCAGATCCTCGATCCGCTGTGATTTCTTGCGGCTGGCGGGGCGCGATCCGATCTTCAGGCCGGCGATCTCCGCGATCGGCGTCATCTCGCGGAAGAAGGTGGTGAAGCCTTCGGTGCCATAGACGAGATCGCGATACGCCTTGAACGCGGTATCCGACAGCGCGTCCATCGCCCCCGAAAAGCGCGCATAATCCTTGTCCGACAGGCGCTGCGGCTCCAGGCTGGCGAGCAATGTGGCGGAGGCCATCGCCTCCAGATTGGTCATCGCGCTTTCCGGCGTGCCGTATTTGCCGGCGATCACCTCGCCCTGTTCGGTGATGCGGATGCGGCCCTGCACGGTGCCCGGCGGCTGCGCGCGGATCGCGGCGAACGCGGAGCCGCCGCCGCGCCCCACCGCGCCGCCGCGGCCGTGGAACAGCTGCATGCGCACACCGGCGTTCGCGAACACCGGGGCCAGCGCGCTCGACGCCTTGGACAGCTGCCAGGTCGAGGTAAGATAGCCGCCATCCTTGTTCGAATCGGAATAGCCGATCATCACTTCCTGATAGCCGCGCGCAGCGGTGATCGCCTTCACCTCGGGCAGCGCGAACCAATCGGACATCACCTCGGGCGCGGCTTCCAGATCGCCGACCGTCTCGAACAGCGGAACGGCCATGATATCCGCCTCGGGCGTTTCGCCGGGGCGATAGAGCCCCACTTCGCGCAGCAGCAGATGGACTTCGAGCAGATCGGAAACCGAGGTCGCCATCGACACGATGTAATTGACGATCGACGCCTTGCCGTAGCGCCGGTGCGCCGCCGCCGCGGCAGCGAGGATGGCGAGTTCGCTCCGTGTTTCCTCGGCATAGTCGCTGAAACGGCTCATCAGCGGGCGCGGACTGGCGAGCTCCTGGCGCAGCAGCACCAGCCGGGCGCCCTCGCTGAGCGACGCATAATCGGGCGTCACCCCGGCCACCTTCAGCAGATCGGCGACGACGCGTTCGTGGACCGCCGAATTCTGCCGCATGTCGAGCGTGGCGAGGTGGAAGCCGAACGTCTCGACCGATCGGATCAGCCGCCCCAGCGCCCCGCCCGAGCCAAGCGTGCCGCCGCCCGTCGCCGCCAGCCCCTTGGCGATGGCGACGAGATCGGCGCGTAGTTCGTGCGGCGTGGCATAGGGCTCGGCCGCGTGCGCGACATGGCGCGGCGCGGGCTTGCCGGTGAAGCGCGTATAGGTCGCGGCAAGCCGCGCGTAGATGCCGGTCAGCGCGCGGCGATAGGGCTCATCGGCGCGGCTCGGCGCGTCGTCGCCGCTCTTTTCGGCCAGCGCGGCGACAGCCTCGTCGATCGCGGCCTGCTCGCTGGAGATCGACAGCTCGGCGCCGAGCCGGTGGATCGCGGCGAGATAATGAGCGAGCACCGTCTCGCACGCGCGGGCCAGTGCGGTTTCGAGCGATTGGGCGGTGACGAACGGATTGCCGTCACGGTCCCCCCCGATCCACGAGCCCGGACGCAGGAAGCTTGGCAATCGATCGCCGAGCGCGCGATCCCAGCGCTGATAGAGCGCGGGCAGCGCGGGCAGAAACACGTCGCGCAGATAGGAGAGCGCGGTTTCCACCTCATCGGTGACGTACAGCTTTTCGCGGCGCAGGACGCGCGTTTGCCACAGCAGGGCGATCTGGCGGACGATCGCCTGATCCACCGCATCGCCCTCCGGCGTGGCGGCGAGACCGCGATCCTTCATCGCCATCAGCTCGGCGATACGATTGCGGTGATCGATCATCGACTTGCGGCGCACTTCGGTGGGATGCGCGGTGAGCACCGGGGCGATCAGCCCGTGCGCGAGCAGATCGACGATCGCCGCGCGATCGATCCCCTCCGCTTCAAGCCGAGCGACGGCGGCGGCGACATCGGCGCCCTTTTCGGCCGCCACGCCCTGGCGATCCTCGGCCAGATTGGCGAGCATCGAAAACAGCATGAAGCCGCGCGTGAAATCGAGCGTCTCGTCAAGCGTCAGCCGATCGAGGCCGGGAGCGATGGTGTCCGCCCCGGCGCGCCCGCGCGCGCGATCGACCGAGGTCGAGCGGATATATTCGATCCGCCTAAACAGCGCATCGCCGCCATAGGCGCGGATGACATCGCCCAGCAGCGCGCCGAGAAAACGGATGTCGGGATTGTTGGTGATCGGGGGAAGCTCAGCCATGCGCGCCCTGCTGCACTGCGGCAGGACGATCGTCAACCGCTGTCCGAAGCCTCTCCGCTTTCCTGAGAGTGCGCGAACCGGCGCATCCGGCGCAATTATTGTGCGTTGCCGACGCCCTGGTCGTTCTCGGCGCCGTCCATCTCATTGCCCAGCGCGGCCTTGCGTTCCTCGCCGGTCAACACCTGATCCTGGTTGGAATCGGCCTTGTCGAAACGCGCCAGCCCGCCCTTTTCGAACTCGCTGAGCGTGATCCTGCCATCGTGATTGGCGTCCATCGCTTCGATGCGATCATGGTGGCGCAGCGGAATTTCGGACGCTTCCAGCACCGAATCATGGTTGAGATCGAGCTCGGTGAAGCGCTTGTCGATCAGACCGACGAAATCGGTGCGGTTGAGCGCGGTCGGCGGCACGAAACCGGCCGGCGCGACGGCGTTGTTCGTCACCGCATCGTCCTTGTGACGCGAACAGCCGGCCAAGACGATGGCGAGCGTCACCGATAGCGTGAGAGCCGAAAATCGACGCATGCGAGAGGAACCCCTGATCGTTTCGGCTGATGTGGCGCGCGTTCCGACGGATTCAATATCCGGCCGAGACGATCACGCTTCGAGCTCGATGTCCCAATAGAGCCAGTCGCGCCAGGTGTCGTGGAGATAATTGGGGGGAAAGCTTCGCCCGTGCTCCTGCAATTGCCAGCTGGTCGGGCGGATCGGCGCAACGTGCAGCGGCATATGCGCTTGCTGCGGGGTGCGCCCGCCCTTCTTCAGGTTGCAGGGCGCGCAGGCGGTGACGACATTTTCCCAGGTGGTGCGGCCGCGCTGGGCGCGAGGGACGACATGATCGAAGGTGAGATCGCGGCCGGCGCCGCAATATTGACAGGTGAACTTGTCGCGGAGGAACAGGTTGAAGCGCGTGAAGGCGGGAAATTGGGAAGGTTTGACATATTGTTTGAGCGCGATGACCGAAGGCAGCTTCAGCCTCGCGGTGGGACTTCGCACCTCCCGCTCGTAATGATCGACGATATCGACCCGATCGAGGAACACCGCCTTGACCGCAGTCTGCCACGGCCACACGCTCAGCGGGTAATAACTCAGCGGCGTATAATCCGCATTGAGGACGAGCGCGGGGCAACCGTCCGGATGGCGGATCAGATCGGGATGATACATGGCTCCTCCCCCGTCGTGGTCGGCCGCGCTGTCGCGCATCCGGATGACGCCGTGATGACAGCACAGCCGACGAATCGCCGTCAAGAGTCGGCGTGATGCGCGTGCGATGAATCGACTCACCACCCGCTTCGCGCCGAGCCCGACGGGGCGGCTGCACCTCGGCCATGCCTTTTCCGCGATCCAGGCGCACGATTATGCGCGCGATCGCGACGGACGCTTCCTGCTGCGGATCGAGGATATCGACGGCACGCGCAGCCGGCCGGGGCATGTCGCCGCGATCCTCGACGATCTCGCCTGGCTGGGGCTGACCTGGGACGGCGCGGTGACGTTCCAGTCCCAGCGGCTCGATCGCTACCAGGCGGCGCTCGACCAGTTGCGGGCGATGGGGCTGATCTATCCGTGCTTCTGCACCCGCGCCGACATTGCCGCGGCCGGCGCGGCGCCGCACGGCGCGGACGGGCCGATCTATCCCGGCACCTGCCGCGCCCTCGATGCCGAAGCGCGCGCGGCGCGGATCGATCAGCCCCATGCCTGGCGGATCGACAGCGCCAAGGCGGCCGAGCGCGCCGGCCCGCTGACTTGGCGGGACGACATGGCCGGCGCGCAGACCGCCGATCCGGCGGCGTTCGGTGACGTCGTGCTGGCGCGCAAGGACGCACCGTCGAGCTATCCCCTCGCGGTGACGGTGGACGATGCCGCACAGGGCGTGACTCACGTCGTTCGCGGCGTGGATCTTTTTGCCGCGACGCATGTCCACCGGCTGCTCCAGGCGCTGCTAGGCCTGCCCACCCCGATCTATCGTCACCATCCGCTGCTGCGCGACGCAGCCGGCAACCGGCTGGCCAAGCGCCACGGCGCGCCGACGCTGGAAGACCTTCGGCGCGGCGGCGCGGACGGCGCGGCGCTGGCGGCCGATTTACGCGCCGGGCGGCTTCCCTCTGGATTTCGCGCCGGAAAGGATTAGGGTGGCTGCGTGAACATCTTCCTGATCCTGCTGCTCGCCGCGGCGATGATCGCGACCGTGATCGCGCTGGTGCGCGGCGTGGTGAATTTCCTGCGCAACGCCGATGCCGAGGTGCACGGCGGCACGACGCCCAGCGCGGCGAGCATCCGATCGAACAAGCTGATGCAGGCGCGCGTGTTCTTTCAGGCGCTGGCGATCATCATCGTCGTGCTGATCCTGTTCGCCGCCGGACGGACTTGATTGATGCGCTGACGCGCACCCAAACAAGGACATTCCCGCTGGTCAAGCTCACCAAGATCTACACGCGCACCGGCGACGACGGCAC
>JBQCEK010000330.1:0-3472 GCA_051960335.1 Sphingomonas sp. | reverse complement strand
TAGAGCGACACGGTGCGCGACGGGAAAAAGCTTTTGAGCGTCATGCCGCCGCCTTGCGCCGCCGCCCTGGCAGCCAGCGAGTCACGGCCTTGGCGATCTTCGAGAAGACCCGTTCGAGCGCGCCGATCGGCTGGCCGCCGGGAACATAGGCGATGGTGTGATACATCCACAGGATCAGCCCCGCGAATAGGGCGAAGGGCACCCAGAGCGCGATCAGCGGATCGATCTTGCCGAGCGCGCCGACGTCCGCGGCATATTGATTGATCTTGTGATAGGCGACGATCAGCACGATCCCCAGGAACACGCCCAGCGCCGACGTCGATCGCTTTGGCGGCACGCCGAGCGCAAGTCCCATCAGCGGCAGCAGGAACATCGTCGCGACCTCAACCACGCGGAAATGGAATTCGGCGCGGCTGCTGGCCCGCACATCCGGCGTGATCGCCTTGTCGCGGCTGTAAAACGCCAGTTCGGGCAAGGTCAGTTCTAGGTTGCGGCCCCCGCGCTGGCGGAAGTTTTCGTATTTCGGCAACGGGATGGGCAGATCATCGACGGTGAAGTTCAATACCCGCGGCGTCTTGAAGCCGGGTTCGTTGTCGATCAGCGTGCCGTTGGTCAGCCGGAAGATGATCGTGTTGGGATCGTCCGTCGCCAGAAACTGTCCGGATTGCGCGGTGGCGCCCAGCCAGCCGCCATTGTCGTTCTGGCGGTGGAGAAAGATGCCGGTCAGCTTGCGGCCCTTGTCTTCGCTCTTTTCGATCCGCAGGGTCATCTTGTTGCCGAAATTGGTGAACTCGCCCACCTTGATCGATGCGCCCAGCGCGCCGGTGCGCAGTTCGAAGCGCAAGCCTTCGTAATTGTACCGCGCGTAGGGCTGGATGAAGCCGACGATGCCGAGATTGATCGCGGCGAGCGCGATCGCATACATATAAGGCACGCGCAGCAGCCGGCCATAACTCATGCCCAGCCCGCGCATCACGTCCAGCTCGGAAGAGATCGCCAGCTTGCGGAACGTGAGCAGTACCCCGAGCAACAGCCCGATCGGCACGCCGAGGCCGAGATATTCGGGCAGCAGATTGGCCAGCATTCGCCAGATGACGCTCAGCGGCCCGCCTTCGGTCGCCACGAAATCGAACAGCCGGCGAATGCGGTCGAGCACCAGCAGCATCGCCGCGATCGTCAGCGTGGAGATCAGCGGCACCGCGATCAGCCGGGCCATATAGCGATCGATGGATTTCATCGGCGAACGGGGTGGACCTGACCACGAAAAACAGCGCGCCGAAACGCACCCGGGAATTCGGCTATATCGGGCGATGCGGCGCGCGTCAGCCCTCTATTCGGCGGCGATGCGTCCGGCCGCCGCGCCGCGGTCGATCGCCATCACCTCGCCGATGGCGCGTTCGAGCGCGCTGATGGTGAAGGGTTTGCGCAAGACAACATGGCCGGCGAGCGAATCACCCGTGACTTCACCGGCAAAGCCAGTGACGAACATCACCGCGACATGGGGAAAGCGCGGCGCGATCGCGGCGATCATCTCCGGCCCCGTCAAACCCGGCATCAGCATGTCGCTGATGATCAGATCGATCGTTTCGTGCGCTTCGAGCAGATCGGCGGTGTTGAGCGGATCACCGCAGCCGATCGGGTGATGGCCGAGCTCCTGGAGCGCGCCCATCGTCGCGGCGAGCACGCGTGGATCGTCCTCCACCACCAGCACATCGAGCCCGGACAGCGGCAGCGGCGGCTCGACAGGGGCCGCTTCCGCCGGCGGCGCCTCGATCACATCGGAAAGACGGCGCGGGAGATAGACGGTGACGGTAGTGCCCACGCCGGGCGTGGAGGTGATGGCGATCTCGCCTTCCGACTGGCGGACGAATCCGAAAATCTGGCTGAGGCCCAGGCCGGTGCCCTTGCCCACCGGCTTGGTGGTGAAAAACGGTTCGAACACGCGTTCCAGCACATCGGCGGCCATGCCGCAGCCGGTATCCGAAACCGCGATGGCGACATAGTCGCCGCCCGCCGCTTCGCCGACTTCTCCGGGAGAGAGCGTCACGCCGCGCGTCGCGATCGTCAGGCTGCCGCGCCCTTCCATCGCGTCCCGCGCATTGACCGCAAGGTTGAGGATCGCATTCTCCAATTGATGGCGATCGACCCAAACCGCCCAGCCGCACCCATCATCCTGGGTCGTCACGCGGATCGTATCGCCGAGGGTGCGATCAAGGAGGCTGGACATGCCGGTGATCAGCGCGCCCGCTTCGATCGCTTCGGGCAGCAGGGGTTCGGCGCGCGAAAAGGCAAGCAACCGCCGTGTCAGCGTCGCTGCGCGGTTGGCGCCTTCCATCGCATTGTCGATATGCCGCCGGACCTGATCGCGGTCCCCCGCGAGATTGCGTTGCGCCAGTTCCAGCCCGCCGAGAATGATCGCCAGCATGTTATTGAAATCGTGCGCGATGCCGCCGGTGAGCTGGCCGACCGCCTCCATCTTCTGGACCTGGTGGAGCCGCGCCTCCTGCACCTTGAGTTCTTCGGTCGCGGCGGCAACCGCCGCCTCCAGATCCTCGACGCGCTCGCGTTCGATGGCCGCCTCAGCGCGGGCGGCGGCGCGTTCAGCCAGCGCCTGCACCGCCATCCAGCCCAGCGCCATCGCCGCCAGCACGATCATCGTGCCGAAAACCACCAGCACCGTGACCAGCCGGTTGGAGTGCGCCAGCGACCGCGCCACCGCGTCGCTGCGCGACACCAGCAAGCTGCGTTCGCTGTTGATGATGCCCGTGAGCAGTTCGTTGATCTGTTTGAGCGAATTGGCCTCACGCGCCTTGTAATAGCGGGCGAGGGCCTGGTCGTTTTGATGATAGACCGTGCTGAGCGCGGTCAGGGCCAGTTCCGAACCGCGCACGGCATAAGCCTTGCGCAGGGAATCGATCCGCCGCTGCTGCGCGCCGTCTTCCGCGGTTTCGCGATCGAGCAGATTGAGCTGATCGCCGGCGCGCGACCATTGATCCGAATAGAGCTGGCCAAGCTGCTTGTCGCCGCTGATCACATAACGGCCAAGCGACGCCTCGGCATCGGCCATCGTCCCTGACAGATTGCTGGCGAGGATCATCACCTCGTAACTGTGCGATTGCAGGTCGAGCGCGCGATCACGCTGACGATCAGCCGCCTTGAGCGTGAGGATCAGCGCGACCAGCACGGCCGCACCCAACACCGCCGTGACCACCAGCATGATGGTCCGCCAGTGCGCGATCGAGCCCTTTCCGGCCGCTTGGTCGCCCGCGCTCATTGCGGTTAACTCTATCGCAGTGCAGCGTGCGAGGGAAGCCGCCGCATCGGCCTAGCCGATGACGCCGACCGCCTTGCCCGCCGCGGCGAACATTTCCAGCACCGTATCGATCTGCTCGCTGCTGTGTTCCGCGCAGAGCGAGCAGCGCAGCAGGAACGTGCCCGCCGGCGTCGCGGGCGGCCGCGCCATATTGACGTA
>JBQCEK010000329.1:0-2953 GCA_051960335.1 Sphingomonas sp. | reverse complement strand
CGGACTTTTCATGCGGCGATCCGATTGACTTCGATCGTGACGTGCGACAGCGCCGGCAAATCGGCAAGCCGTGCGCGATAGAAACCCGCGTCCCGGTCGCACTCGGTCGCGATCGCGACTATCGCTCCCAAATGGCCTGGGCCGAGGCGCCACAGGTGCAGATCGAGCACGCGGTCACCCACGCCTTCGATGGAAGCGCGGAGTCGCTCGGCCGTCCGGGCGCTTGGTATCATGTCGAGCAGGATCGCGCCGGTGTCGCGGATCAACCCGAATGACCAGCTGGCGATCACGCAGGCGCCGATGATGCCGGCGATGGGGTCCATCCACAGCCAGCCGAACGTACGCGCGAGGAGGAGCCCGACGATCACCAGCACCGAGACCGCGGCGTCGGCGATCACATGGATGACCGCGGCGCGCATATTGTTGTCGCGATCATGGGCGCCGTGGTGATCGTGTTCCTCGAATTGGGCGTCGGTCGACTGGCCGGCGACGGTCACCCGTGCGATGAATGCATGCGGCTCGGGGATTTCGTCGCGGCTCTCCAGATAGCCGCCGCGATTGGCGAACGAAAAATGCTGCCGTGCGCCACCGGGTCGGATCGTCTCGACCCTGGCGTCGGACGGCAGCGGCCCGCCGCCAGCAGCTACCAGCCGGAACCGCGGCGGCACCCCATCCTCGTCGATCGATAGCGTCATCGCCACGCCGGCGACGCTGAGCTGACGCGCCTCCCCATCATCGTCGGCATGATCGTGATGGCCGCCATGGCCGTGCGCGTGGCCGTGACTATGGCCGTGATCGTGGCCGCCGCTCAGCAACCACGCGCTGGCGACATTCACGCATAGGCCTAGCACGGCAATCGGGATCGCCTCGCTGAAATGGATCGGCACCGGTGCCAGCAGGCGACTGATCGATTCATAGCCGATCAGCAGCGCAATCATCGCCAGCACGATCGCGCTGGTGAAGCCTGCGAGGTCGCCGAACTTGCCGGTGCCGAAGGTGAAGCGCGAGTCCTTCGCGTGGCGCCGCGAGAAAGTGTAGGCGAGCGCGGCGAGTAGCAAGGCGCCGGCATGGGTCGACATGTGAAGCCCGTCGGCGACGAGCGCGATCGAACCGAAGGCGAGCCCGCCGACGATCTCGAGCAGCATCATCGCGCCGCACAGGATGATGACGAACCAAGTCCGCCGTTCGTTGCGCTCGTGTCCGGCCCCCAGGAAGACATGGTCGTGGGAGTGTGCATCGATCGTCGCTGATGCCATCGCGGCCGTTCCTATTTCGAGTATCGGCGGATCACCGCCAGCAGTTCTTCGGCGCCCTCGGTTCGCTCCTCATCGGAGAGGCCGGGCCGCGAGACGTGCGCTTCGAGATGTTCGGCGATGATCTCGTCGAGCAGCCCGTTCACCGCACCGCGCACCGCCGCAACGAGATGCAACACCTCGGTGCAGCTCGATTCCGATTGCAGCGCACGGTCGACGGCGCCGATCTGGCCGGCGATGCGGCGGACGCGGGCGAGGAGATCGGCGTTGGTTCCGGAGAGATGTGCCATAGGGATACCCCCTACCTCTATGTCGGCAATCGTCAAGGGCGTTTGCATCTCGGTTCGAGGCGTGCAGTGCCGATCGGCCCGCTCGCCAAGGCCGCGTCGATCTGCGACAGCGTGACCCGCACCACGGTGGAAGGAACCAGATGATCGCCAGCAGCCACGCCAACCGGCTGACCCCGCTGCGCTTCGTCATCGCATTCGGCGCGGTCAGCATGTTCGCAGATATGGTCTATGAAGGCGCGCGGTCGATCACCGGGCCGTATCTCGCGACCTTCGGTGCCTCGGCCGCGGTTGTCGGACTGGTTACCGGGATCGGTGAGGCGGCAGCCCTGGTGCTGCGGTTGCCGAGCGGCAAGCTTGCGGACCGCACCGGCCGGCTGTGGCCGCTATCGATCGCCGGCTATGCCATGACCGTGATCGCCGTGCCGCTGCTCGCGCTGGCGCAGCTGTTCTGGCAGGCAGCGGCGCTGATCGTCGCCGAACGGTTCGGCAAGGCGGTGCGCACGCCGGCGCGCGACAGCATGCTGGCGGCGGCGAGCGTCCGGTTCGGCCGCGGCACGATCTTCGCGATCCACGAAGCCATGGATCAGTCGGGCGCGCTGATCGGGCCGCTGATCGTCGCCGCGATGATCGCTACAGCCGGCTATCGCGCGGGTTTCGCGGTGCTGGCGATTCCAGGCCTGCTGGCGCTGGCGGTGCTCGTCTGGCTGCGCCTCTCGGTGCCGCACCCGCTCGCCTACGAAGCCGAAAGCCAGAGCGAAGCCCTTGAGGCGGCCGGTCGCGAACCGCTGCCGGCGCGCTTCTGGCTGTATCTCGTCTTCACCTGTCTGGCGATGCTGGGCTTCTCTACCTTCGCGGTACCCGCCTACCACATGCATGTCGCGCATCTGCTCGCCGACGACATGATTCCCATTTCCTATGCCGCGGCGATGGCGGCGGCAGGCGTTACGGCGCTGATCTCGGGACGGCTCTACGACCGCGTCGGTTTGTGGTCGCTGAGCGCCGCTTTGGTGCTGGCGGTCGTCGCGGCGATGTTGATCTTCTCGACCGATCCCGCGCGCGTCTGGATCGGTGCGATCGTCTGGGGCGCGACGGCGGGTATTCACGAATCGACGATGCGCGCGACGGTTGCCGACATCGTGCCGCGATCGCGACGCGGCGAAGGCTACGGCATCTTCGCCGCGGGCTACGGCCTCGCCTGGCTCGCGGGTTCGACGCTGATCGGGCTGCTCTACCCGCTGTCGATCACCGGCCTTGTTGCGTTCGTCGCGGTAACGCAGCTCGCCGCTTTGGTCCTGCTAATCAGGCTCGCTGCGACTCGCTGAATCTCGGCGAGCGGAGTGAGGCGAAAGGGCTCGGTATCGCTTCCCCCGATCAGGGCATCAGCTGTTCGATAATCAGAATGGCAAGGAA
>JBQCEK010000328.1:0-6453 GCA_051960335.1 Sphingomonas sp. | reverse complement strand
CTATGTCGATGAGCCGGCTCTCGGTGACCAAGTCAATCGACACCGCGGGATACTGTTCAAGGAACGGCAGGATGAGCGGTTCCAGGATCCGGCGGGCCGCGCCCGACGAGCAGTTGATCCGCAATGTGCCGGAGGGGGCATCACGCTGATCGGTGGCATCGTCGATCGCCGCGCCGATCTCGCGGAGTGCCGGTACCATTCGAGCGACGAAGCGCTCGCCTGCAGGCGTGAGCGCGACGCTGCGGGTCGTACGCGCGAACAGCTGCACGCCCAACCGTTCCTCGACGCCTGCAACGATTCTGCTGAGCGCCGTCGTGGACAGACCGAGATCGAGCGCTGCGAGGCGGAAGCTGCGTTGGCGCGCAACGGCGGCGATCGCTTCGAGCTCACGCAAGCGCCCTGCCCTGATTATCCCGCTTCTTGGCATAAAATGATGAGTATCGTGCCCCTTATCGGGATCATAGCCTTAATCTATCTCGCTAGCTCCAGATCATCCGGAGGTAATCATGGCCCAGACCTGGCTTATTACCGGCAGCGCACGCGGTCTTGGCCGCGCACTCGCCGAAGCTGTTCTCGAGGCAGGGCATAATCTCGTTGCGACCGCGCGCGCACCCGAACAGCTTGCCGACTTGGCCGAGCGCTTTGCTGATACGATGGTGGCAGCGGCCCTCGACGTCACCGATGAACACGCGGCCACGTATGCCGTGGAGCTCGCCGTCGAGCGGTTCGGCGGGCTCGATACCCTCGTCAACAACGCGGGCTATGGTGACGTCGGTCCGATCGAACACACCAGCGTCGAGAGCTTCCGTCGGCAGATCGAAACCAATTTGTTCGGCACGATCATTGTGACCAAGGCGGCCATCCCCCTGTTCCGGCAGAGGCGCTCGGGGCGTTTCATCCAGATCTCGTCGATCGGCGGACGCGCCGGAGCGATTGGGCGCGGGGCTTACTCGGCCGCCAAGTTCGGCGTCGAAGGCTTTTCGGAAGTGCTGGCGCAGGAGCTGCGACCGTTCGGCGTTCACGTCACGATCGTAGAGCCGGGCGGCTTTCGTACCGATTTCGCCGGCGCCTCAACGATGATCGAGGGCGGTCCTCCCGATTATGCCGAAACTGTCGGAATCGTCGCCGCACGGCAGCGCGATTATGACGGCAACCAGCCTGGCGATCCGGCAAAGGCGGCAAACGCGATCCTCGCCCTCGCCGCGCTTCCAGCGCCGCCGTTGCGGCTAGTGCTGGGCAGTGATGCGTTCGAACGGGCCGACGCGATGGACGAGGCCCGCATGGACGAGCTGCATCAGTGGCGCACGCTCAGCTGCTCGACGGATTTTCAGGCAGCATCATCCTTCGGATAATTGAGCAGATCGACCCCCAAATGTTTGTCTTCAGGAGTGATCGTCATGACCCAATCCATCTCGGAGCCGACCGAGCTCAATCGCCGCAGCCTGCTCGGCGTGGTCACCATGGCCGTCGGTGCGAGCCAGTCCGGCTTGCTTTCAACTGCCACCCGCGCCGCGACGTTGGCGGTCGCCAGCGTTGACTTTGGCCCCCTCCGCCAGATCGACGCCGGCCCGCTTTCGATCGGCTATGCAGAGATTGGGCCGATAGGCGGCGCGCCCGTAATCCTCCTCCACGGTTGGCCATACGACATTCACGCCTTTGCTGAGGTCGCGCCTCTGCTCGCCAAGGCCGGACACCGCGTCATCATTCCGTATCTACGGGGGTTCGGTCGCACAGTCTTCCGTTCGGTCGACACCGTCCGCAACGGCCAACAAGCAGCGCTCGCCTTCGATGTGATCGCGCTGATGGATGCTCTAAAGATTCGTCGCGCGACATTAGGCGGTTTCGATTGGGGCGCGCGCACCGCAGATATCGTTGCCGCGCTTTGGCCGGAGCGATGCTCGGGCCTCGTCTCGGTCAGCGGCTACCTCATCGGCAGTCAGCAGGCCAATGCCGAGCCTTTACCGCCAAAGGCCGAACTCGCCTGGTGGTATCAATTCTACTTCGCGACCGAGCGCGGCCGGATTGGCTATGAGAAGAACCGCAAGTCGTTCAACAAGCTGATTTGGCAGACCGCTTCTCCCCAATGGCATTTCGACGATCCTACTTACGAACGCTCGGCCAGCAGTTTCGACAATCCCGACCATGTCGCGATTGTGATTCACAATTATCGCTGGCGGCTGGGCCTCGCCCAAGGCGAGGCGCGGTACGATGCGACCGAAGCAAAGCTTGCGACGGCCCCGCCGATCGCGGTGCCGACAATTACCATGGAGGGTGATGCCAACGGTGCGCCGCACCCCGAGCCGGCAGCATACCGGGCGCGTTTTACCGGCCGCTACGAGCACCGTTCGCTTAGCGGCGGCATCGGCCACGGTCTCCCGCAGGAGGCGCCTGCAGCCTTCGCGGACGCCGTACTGGCGATCGCGCGCATGGTGTGACGGCTCAAGCAGCCAGTTCGACGCGCCGCATGATCCCGATTTCGTCGAGAAAGGCTTCGTCATGGCTGACCATCAGCAGCGCGCCGTCATAAGCCAACAACGCCGCCTCGATCGCGGCAATCGAGTCGAGGTCGAGATGATTGGTCGGCTCGTCGAGGATGAGAAGCTGCGGCGGTATCGGACTGCCCAGGGTGCAGGCAAGCCCGGCGCGGAGCACCTCGCCGCCGCTCAGCGAGGCGACCTGTTGCAACGCGGCATCGGCCCTGAACCGGAATTGCGCTAGCGCCGAGCGGCAAGCGAAGGCCGCGCTGCCGGGATTGAGCCGTTGGTAGTTGTCGGCGATCGACAGTGCGGGATCGAGAATCGCTGCCGTTTGATCGAGTATCGCGAAGCGCTCGATCCGTCTGACTGTCCCGGACAATAGAGCGATCTGACCGGCGATAACGCGGAGCAACGTCGTCTTACCCGATCCGTTTGGCCCCATGATCGCCACGCGCTCCGGACCAGTCATGGTCAGCGAAACATGGCGCAGCACGGGCGCTTGTGGATCGTAGCCTGCAGCGACATCGTTCACTTCGAGCACGGTCTTGCCGCCTGGCAATCCGGTGGACGCGAGCGTCACCGCCATCGGCTCGAACCGTTCGATCCGGTCATTGGCGGAGGCGGCAGCGGCGGACGCCTCGCGCCGCTGGCGTTCGGCGAGCCGCGCGTTCTCACCGCTGCTATTCTCGGCACGTTGCTTGCGCGCGCCAGCCAAGATTCGCGGCATGTCGCCGCGCGCGCCCTTGCGGCCACCGGCTGCGTCGCGCCTCTGCTTCCGCTCGACCGCGACCTGTGCCTTACGGTCGATTTCGCCGAGCTGCCGCTGCGCCACATTCAGGTCGTGCTGCGCCGCGGCCAGCTCGATCGCCCTACGCTCGCGATAGTGGGTCCAATTGCCACCGTAGCGCGTCGCGCCGAGTGAGGTCATCTCGACGATCGCGTCCATCCGCTCCAGTAGTTCGCGATCATGGCTGACGATGATCGCGCCTCCGCGCCACGACTCAAGCAGGTCGAGCACTGCGGCCCGGCCGGCGCGATCAAGATTGTTCGTCGGCTCGTCGAGCAGCAGAAAATCAGGATCGGCCAGCATGGCGCCGGCGATAGCGGCGCGCGTGCGCTGGCCACCAGACAACGACGCTAGCTGTGTTTCTCCGTCCGCCTCAAGACCAACTCGTGCGAGCGCCGACGCGAGACGCGTGTCGAGTGTCCAGTCCGCCTCGGCCAGTTCGCTCTCGGTCGCCACGCCGGCTTCGGCCCTGAGAAGAATGGAGAGCTGATCCGCGATCCCGAAAAGATCGGCGATCGTATCCTCCTGGCCGACCTGCACTATCTGGCGCAGCACGGCGACGGTGCCGTCGACGATGACCCTGCCGGCCGTTGGCTCGCACTCCCCGGAGAGCAGCTTCAAGAGGCTGGTCTTGCCAACCCCATTGCGCCCGACGATGCCGACGCGTTCGGCATGAAACGTCAGATTGAGATGAGAGAAGACCGGATGGCCATCCGGTGTCGACCAGCCAAGGTCGACCGTGGTGATCGCAGACATGAACATGATTTTCCTGAAGGCAAAACGAGTCGCATTGCTGTCAGGGTGAAATCACATTGTTCGGCATATCCTACGTTGAAGCTCAAGGTGGTAATGCGGCTGAAAGGCGTCTGCAAGCCCACTTCTCCGCATCGGTCGATATCGCCAGAGTTGCCCGTAGGGCAGCTTCCGAAGCATTATGAGTGACCCGAATAAACGACCGCTTGAAGGTATGTAGCGAAACGGGGCGAACGGCCGCATTTGAGGCGCATTTTCGCCGCCCAACGTGCGCGCGCACGTGCCTTGATTACTGCGATTTATGCAACAGCGCTGCGGAAGATCACCGTTACCGCCAGTCCCCCCGATACGCCTTCGCCGAGCGTCAGGCGTGCCCCATACAGATCGGCGAGTTCCCTCACGATCGCCAGGCCGAAGCCATCGCCCCTCGCCGTTTCGTCGAGCCGGACGCCGGCCTGGACCGCAAGGTGGCGCTGGTCCTCGGGTATGCCGGGCCCGTCGTCATTGACCAGCAGACAGACCCTGCCCTGATCGTTGCGCTGAGCGGCGACGTGGATCCGATGGCGAGCATGGCGCGCCGCATTCTCGGTGAGATTGCCGGCGATCTCGACGAGGTCGTGCCGGTCGACGCTAACCGCCAGGTCGGCGGCGGCATCGACGACGATCGCGATCTCGGGGTGAAGGCGCCGCGTCACTGCGACGACGTCGTCGACGACCGACGCCAGGTCGGTCGCTGCGCGGCGGTTTACCGCCGCCGTGCGGGCACGGACGAGGTGGTGACGGATCACCGCCTCGATCTTTCGCACCTGTACCGTCGCCGCTTCGTCCTCGGCAACGCTGAGCGCCAGCGTCGCGACCGGCGTCTTGAGCGCATGCGCCAGATTGGCGGTGGACCCGCGCGCCGCGTTCAGCGCCGCGGCGCGGTCGGCGGCGCGCGCGTTGAGTTCCTCGGCCAACGGCTTGAGCTCGACGGGCTGATTCACATCGACCATCTCCCGGTTGCCACGTCGGATGGCGGCGATCTGGTCGCGCAGCGCGGTGATCGGGCGCAATCCCGCTCGCAATTGCAGCCAGGCGGCGATCGCAAAGATTGCCGCGAGCAACGCGACCACCGTGAGCAGCGGCACTATCGCCGCGCGGATCGGCTCGGCGATGACCCGCGACGGTGCGGCGGCAGTCAGAATCACCGGACCGCCGCCGGTTTGAATCACGGCTTGCCGGGCATGGACGTCGCCATGCCGGTCGCTTCCATCGAGCGCGATCGGTGGTGCGGGCAGGGCCAGGGGAAGCGGCATGGGCGGCTGCGGTGCGCCCGGAGGCGCGGGCGGCCCGCGCGGCGCCGGCGCCAAGGTCGGGAAGTCGGCCGACGCGATGGTCTGTTTCGGACCGGCGATCCGCCAGCGCCAGTCCGGCCCAGCGTCGAGCACACCGAGCCGCCGGGTGAGCAGCGCGCGGTCGATCGTGCCGTCGGCGCGCACGCCGCTCGCCAGGACGGCGAGCTCGGCGTCGAGCCGTTGATCGACCCCGGCGGTCACGAAGCGACCCAGCATGCCGGCCATTACCCACCCGGCGAGCGCAAGCGCGACCAAGGTGGCCGCCGCCGATAGCGCAATCAGCCGCGTCCTGAGCGACCAGCGCGTCATCCGGCGCCGCCCTCTGCTCCGCCGCAGGTGAGCCGGTAGCCGCGCCCGCGCACCGTCTCGATCATCGACGCGCCGATCTTGCGTCGCAGCCGGCCGATGATGACTTCCAGACTGTTCGAATCGACATCGGCGTCGCCCTCATAGACGCGCTCGAGCAGGTCGAGCCGCTCGATCACCGCCTCGCGGCGCAGGATCAGTTGCGACAGCACGCGCCATTCGAACGCGGTGAGGCGGATCGGCAGGCCGTCGAGTTCGAACTGTCCGGTCTGGCTTTCGAAGGCGAGCGGGCCGCAATCGATGCGCGTCTGCGCGTGCCCCGCCGCGCGCCGCACTAGCGCGCGCAGGCGCATCATCAGCTCGGCGACGCGGAACGGCTTGGTGAGATAGTCGTCGGCGCCGGCCTTGAACGCGGCAACCTTGTCCGCCCAAGCCTCACGCGCGGTGAGCACCAGCACCGGCAGCGCGCGATCGGCGGCGCGCCAGGCGGTGAGAATCTCGGCACCGTTACGCCCCGGCAGGCCGAGATCGAGCACGGCGGCGTCATAGGCTTCGGTCTCGCCGAGATGCTGGGCGTCGATCCCGTCCGCGACGAGATCGACCGCGCAGTTTTCCGCGCGCAGCGCCTTGGCGACGGCCGCGCCGAGATCGGGATCGTCTTCCACCAGCAGGATTCGCATCCGCCTCGCCTAGCTTCCCGGCTTAAACCGAATCTGAACCGCGGGGTTCAGCGGGGATCGGGGGCCATCGTCTAAATCCATTCCTGCTCGACAAGAAGGAGTGAATGACGATGAAC
>JBQCEK010000327.1:0-4412 GCA_051960335.1 Sphingomonas sp. | reverse complement strand
CGCCGGCGAACCATCCAACAGCGGCATTGAAGCGCAGTGCAACGCCCTGTAACTTGGGTTGCAAAGGAAAACCCTTGGGAGAGGGCCGATGCATCCGAGCGTCCATGCCGCAGTTGCGCCCGACAAGCCGGCGCTGATCGTCGCCGAGACCGGCGAGACGATCAGCTATGGCGCGCTGGAGCGGCGATCGAACCAGGCGGCGCAGCTGTTTCGCGCGCGCGGGCTGGGGATCGGCGATACCGTCGCCTTCTTCTGCGACAACATTCCCGAATATTTCGACCTGACCTGGGGGGCGCAGCGGGCCGGGCTGTTCTACGTCTGCATCTCATCCAAGCTGACCGCACCCGAAGCGGCCTATATCATCGCCGATTCGGGCGCTGCGCTGGTGGTCGCTTCGGCGGGGCTTGCCTACACCGCGGAAAAACTTGCCCCGCTGATCGATGAGTGCGCGCGTTTTGCGATCGGCGGCGCCGTCGCCGGATGGGAGGCATGGGAGGAAGCCGTCGCCGCGCTGCCCGACACGCCGATCGCGGACGAGCGCGCGGGCGTGGACATGCTCTATTCGTCAGGCACCACGGGGCGGCCGAAGGGCGTTCGAGTCGCGCTGCCCGAGGTCGCCGCGCTCGCCGCGCCCAACGTGCTGTCGATGCTCGCGCAGCATCTTTACGGCATCGGACCGGACACGATCTACCTCAGCCCCGCGCCGCTCTATCACGCAGCGCCGCTGCGCTGGTCGATGACGGTGCAGCGGCTGGGCGGGACGGTGGTGATGATGAAGGCGTTCGATCCGCTGGCGGCGCTGGCGGCGATCGAAGCCTATCGCGTCACTGCCAGCCAATGGGTGCCGACGCATTTCGTGCGGCTGCTGAAGCTCGACGAGAGCGTTCGGCAGCGGCACGACCTGTCGACCCTGACGGTCGCGATCCACGCCGCGGCGCCGTGCCCCATTCCGATCAAGCGCGCGATGATCGATTGGTGGGGCCCGGTGCTGTACGAATATTATGCCGGTTCCGAAGGCAATGGGCTGACGACGATCAATTCGGCCGAGTGGCTGGCGCATCCCGGCTCCGTCGGCAAGGCGGCGTACGGCACGCTGCACATTTGCGACGAGCGCGGCGAGGACGTGGCGCCAGGCGAGGAGGGGCTGGTCTATTTCGAAGGCGGCGGCCAATTCGAATATCACAACGATCCGGAGAAGACCGCCGAAGGCCGCAACGCGCGCGGCTGGACGACGCTTGGCGACATCGGGCGGATCGATGACGAGGGCTATCTCTACCTCACCGATCGCAAGAGCTTCATGATCATTTCGGGCGGCGTGAACATCTATCCGCAGGAAATCGAGAACCGGCTGGTCACGCACCCGCGCGTCGCCGATGTGGCGGTGATCGGCGCGCCCGATCCGGACATGGGGGAGCGCGTGGTCGCGGTCGTGCAGCCGCTCGACATGGCCGATGCGACACCGGCCTTCGCCGAGGAACTGACGCGCTGGTGCCGCGAGGAACTGTCGGGCGTGAAGACCCCGCGCCAGATCGATTTCGCCGCCGAACTGCCGCGCCATGCGACGGGCAAGCTCTACAAGCGGTTGCTGCGCGATCGCTATTGGGGTGAGGAAGGATCGCGGATCGTATGACGATCGAGGCTGGGCTGACGGAGGATTTCATGAACGACCGGGTATCGATCACCGTGACCGATCAGATCGCCGACGTCCGCCTGGCGCGCGCGGACAAGATGAACGCGATCGATCCGGCGATGTTCGAAGGGATCGGCGCGGCGATCGATTCGCTGGCGGCGCGGCGCGACGTTCGCTGCGTGGTGCTGTCGGGCGAGGGGCGGGCGTTCTGCGCCGGGCTCGACATGGCGAGCATGGCGGCGGGCGGATCGGGGCTATCCTCGCGGGAGCGCAACGATGCCGGCGCGATCCTGCCGCAGCATGTGACATGGGGCTGGCGCAACCTTCCGATGCCGGTGATCGCAGCGGTCCACGGCGTGGCGTTCGGCGGCGGTTTCCAGATCATGTCCGGCGCGGACATCCGCATCGCCGCCCCGGGGACGCGGTTCGCGATCCGCGAAGTGCATTGGGGATTGGTGCCCGACATGGCGGGCTTCCCAATCTGGCGCGGCCTGGTGCGCGACGATGTGCTTCGCGAGCTGGTTTATACCGCGCGCGAGTTCGACGCGGCGGAAGCCCTGGCACACGGCTTCGTCACGCAACTCGCCGATGATCCGCATGCCGCGGCGATGGCGCTGGCGCACACGATCGCCGGCCGCAGCCCCCATGCGATCCGCGGCGCCAAGCGGTTACTCAATATGGCGCATGACGCCGATCCGCGCGCGATGCTTGAAGCCGAGACCGAGGAGCAGGTGAAGGTGATCGGCAAGGCGAACATGATGGAGGCCGTTGCCGCCAACATGACGAAGCGCGCGCCGGTGTTCGAGGATTGAGGCCCAACGATCGGCCGCATTCGGCTTGACGGCGGCGGCAATTTCGTTCGCTATACGTTCCGTTGCCGACTCGCAGGGAGAGATACGATGGCTGCCGATCTCGTCTTCTACACCAACCCGATGTCGCGCGGGCGGATCATCCGCTGGATGCTCGAGGAAACGGGCTGCGCCTATGATACCGAAGTGCTCGATTACGCCTCGTCGATGAAGGACGCCGCCTATCTGGCGATCAACCCGATGGGCAAGGTGCCGGCGATCGTCCACAAGGGGCGCGTCGTCACCGAATGCGCGGCGATCTGCGCGTATCTGGCCGATGCTTTTCCGGAACGCGGCCTGGCGCCGGCGCTCGACGATCGCGCCGATTATTATCGCTGGCTGTTCTTCGCCGCAGGGCCGGTGGAGCAGGCGGTGACCAACAAGGCCGCCGGGTTCGAGCCGACCGCGGAGCGAGAGCGAATGTTCGGCTACGGCAATTTCGATCTGGCGGTCGATACGCTGGAAAAGGGCGTGACCGCGCATCCGTGGGTCGCCGGCGACCGCTTCACGGCGGCGGATGTCTATATCGGTTCGCAGATCATCTGGGGCCTGCAATTCGGCACGCTGCCGAAGCGCGACGCCTTTGCCGCTTATGCCGAGAAATTGACAGCGCGCGGGGCGTACAAGCGGGCGGGGGCGCTGGACGATGCGTTGATGCCGGCGCCGGAGCCGACGGCGGCTTAAGCCCGCGCCGAAGCCTGGTGCGCGCGGGGGCGGGCCGGAAGGTCGGCCATCACGCGGCGGCGTTCGCTGTCGCTGAGCGATGTCCACCGCGCGATTTCATCGGCGGTGCGCGCGCACCCCTTGCAGAGCCGCGTCGCCGTATCGATCCGACAGACGTTGACGCACGGCGTTTCGATCACGCGGGGCGGCACGAACTCGATGAAATCGTCCATCGGACGGGTCAGGCGTCGATTCGGGCCTGGAGGAAATCGGGCACCGGGCCGTTCCAGCCGGAGTCGCCTTCGTCGTCACGCTTGGGTTGGCGTTGCCGGGCGGACGGGGCCGGGGCGGGGGCGTCGCGGGCCGGTGCCGGCGTTGCGGGCGTCGCCTGACGCGCGGGCTGCTGCGCGCGATCGGTCGCCGGCTCCTTGCGCGCACGGGTGCGTTTGCGCGGGGCCGGCTTCTCATCCTCGTCGCGATCGGCCGGGGCGGCGTCCTCCGGGCGAGGCCGCGCGTCGAGCCGTTCGATCTTCTGCCCGGTGAGCTTTTCGATATTGTCGATATTCTCGGCGTCGTCGGGCGTGACGAAGGTGTAGGCGGTGCCCGTCGCCCCGGCGCGGCCGGTGCGGCCGATGCGATGGACGTAATCGTCCGGGTGCCAGGGCGCGTCGAAATTGAAGACCGTGCTGACGCCCTTGATGTCGAGCCCGCGCGCGGCGACGTCGGACGCGACGAGGATCGTCACCTCGCCCTGCTTGAACAGATCGAGCTCGGCGATCCGTTCGGATTGATCCATGTCGCCGTGGATCTCGCCGGTCTTGAACCCCGATCGCTTGAGGCTCTTGTTGAGTTCACGCACCGTCGTCTTGCGGTTGCAGAAGATGATCGCGGTCCGCACCTCTTCCTGCCGCAGCAGATCGCGCAGCATGCCGCGCTTGTCCGATTGCGCGACGGGGACGACATATTGCTTGATGTTGACGTTGGTCGTCGCGGGGCGTGCGACCTCGATCATCTTGGGATTGTCGAGAAACTTGTCGGCCAGCTTCTTGATCGGGGCCGGCATGGTGGCGGAGAACAGCAAGGTCTGGCGCTGTTTCGGCAGCTTCGTGCAGATTTCCTCGATATCGGGAATGAACCCCATGTCGAGCATCCGATCCGCCTCGTCGATCACCAGCAGCGAGCAGCCGGTGAGCAGAATCTTGCCGCGCGCGAACAGGTCCATCAGGCGCCCGGGCGTCGCGATCAGCACGTCGACGCCCTTTTCCAGCGCC
>JBQCEK010000326.1:0-3630 GCA_051960335.1 Sphingomonas sp. | reverse complement strand
CAAGCCCCGCCCGGCATCGCGCCGGGCGGGGTCTTCCTTCTTGACGTAAGCGTCAATCACTCTCACGCTGCGGCAAAACAGCTTCGGAGAGGATCATGACGCTCGACGACGTTTCCGGCCGCACCGGCTATACCGCCGATCACGAGGCCTTTCGCAGCACCGTGCGCAGCTTCCTGCAAAAGGAAGGCGTCCCCCACGTCGGGGAATGGGAAGCCAACCGGCTGGTCCCGAAGGAATTCTGGCGCAAGGCCGGCGAAGTTGGCATGCTGTGCCCTACCGTGCCCGAGCAATATGGCGGCTTCGGCCTCGATTTCGGCTATAACGCCGTCGTCAATGAGGAGTTGAGCTACAACGGCGTGCCCGCCGGCTTCTCGCTGCAATCCGATATCGTGTGCGATTACATCGTCCATTACGGCTCCGACGAGCAAAAGGCGCAGTGGCTGCCGCGCCTCGTGTCCGGCGAAACGATCACCGCGATCGCGATGACCGAACCCGGCACCGGCTCCGATCTCCAGGCGATCCGCACCTCGGCGAAGAAGGACGGCAACCATTATGTCGTCAACGGCTCGAAGACCTATATCACCAATGGCCAGAACGCCGATCTGGTGCTCGTCGTCGCCAAGACGGATCCCGATGCAACGCCTGCGTACAAGGGCATGTCGATCATCCTCGTCGAGGCCGATCGCGAAGGCTTCCGTCGCGGCCGCAAGCTCGACAAGATCGGGCAGGACGCTGCCGACACCAGCGAGCTGTTCTTCGATGACGTGCGCGTGCCGATCACCAACTGCCTGGGCGAGGAGGGCAAGGGCTTCATCTATCTGATGAGCCAGCTGCCGCAGGAACGGCTGTCGATCGCGGTCGGCGTGCAGGCCAGCGCGCAAAAGGCGTTCGACGAAACGGTCGAGTTTACCAAATCGCGCAAGGCGTTCGCCGGCATGGTGTTCGATTTCCAGAACACCCGGTTCGTGCTCGCCGATTTGAAGGCGAAGCTGCAAGTCGGCTGGGCGCATCTCGATTGGGCGATCAAGCGACACCTCGCCGGTCAGCTCACGCCCACGGAAGGCGCCGCCGCCAAGCTGTGGCATACCGAGCTGCAATGGGAGGTGATGGACAAGTGCCTCCAGCTCCACGGCGGCGCTGGCTATATGAACGAATATCCCATCGCCCGCGCCTGGCGCGCGGCCCGCGTCAGCCGGATCTATGGGGGCACGAACGAGATAATGAAGGAACTGATCGGGCGGAGCCTTTGATTTCGGGCGGGCCGGGGTGGGCCCGCCCTTCACGATCATTTGAGAAGCACTTCGCCCAGCAATTCGCTGCCCATGACGTGGCGGTATTTGGCGCGGTCACCACTCTCCGATTCCATCTGGCGCATGCTCGATTTCATGTAATCGGCATAAGCCTTGTCGCGCGCGGCGGCTTCGGCGGCGTCGGGCATGTGGCTGAATTGCGTGACGAGATAGTAATCCGCCTCGCCCGACCGTTTGTTGAGGTTGGCAAGGACGTGATATTCCGAAATCCAGCCCTTCGATTTGGCGAATTCCTGGGTCTTCTTCCACTGGCTCGCCAGGAAATCGATATATTGGGCGTTGCCGCCGTCATCGACGGAGATTTGGGCGACTTCCCAATAATCGCCGTAACTGAACGGCACATCCTGCGCCGCCGCCGGCATGGTGATGGCAAGCGAGAGCGAGGCGGCGGCGAGCCCCGCGAGAAACGACAGTCTGTTCATGGCCATAAGACCTTTTATGCGAGAACCCGGCTTCCTCCGGGCGCGGCACAGCACGCGCATCCGCCCGCCGCGATCCCTGCTTGGCGGCGAAGCGGCGTCACAATCCGGTAACGCCGCAGACGCGACAAGGAAAATCCCGTATCATCGGCTGACGATTCTGGAGGATATCGGATGACCGACCCGATCAGCCGGCGCGTCACTTTTACGCTCGGCGAACCCGGCGCTGACGTGGGCATGATCCCGATCGATTTCGATCAGGGGGCGGTGTTCGGCCGGGCGCGACCGCCGGTGATCGTCGAAGTCAACGGCTACCGTTATCGAAGCACGATCGCAGTGATGCATGGAGAGAGCTTCGTGCCGCTTCGCCGCAGCCACCGTGAAGCCGCGGGGATCCAAGCCGGCGATGTGCTGAATGTCATGCTGACGCTGGACACGGAACCGCGCACCGTCGATCCGCCCGCCGATCTTGCCGCGGCGATCGAGGCGGCGGGGCTTCGCGCCGCGTGGAACAAGCTCAGCCACACCGGCCAGCGCGAATGCGCCGAGAGCGTATCGGACACCAGGAAGGCAGAAACCCGCCATCGACGGATCGCGGCGACGCTCGCGCTGCTGGCCGGTTAACCGAGGTTGGCGCCGCCGGTCGCGATTACATCCGAATAGAAGTGCGCACTCGCCTTGGGCGTGCGCACCAGCGTCTCGAAATCGACATGCACCATCCCGAACCGCTTCGAATAGCCCAGCGACCATTCGAGATTGTCGAGCAGCGACCACAGCATGTAGCCGCGCACGTCCACGCCCTTGCGGATCGCCTCGCCGACCGCGGCGATATGCGTCTTCAGATAATCGACGCGCAGCGGATCGTCGATTCTGCCATCGATCGTCTTCGGCGGATCGTAGAAGGCGGCCCCGTTCTCGGTGATGTAGAGCGGCACCTCGCCATACGTATCCTTCACCCACACCAGCATGTCGGTCAGGCCTTGCGGGAACACTTCCCAGCCGGTGGTGGTGTGGCTGGCGTTCTTTTGTTCGACCGGGCCGGCCTTGAGCAGAAACGTATCGTCGGCGCGGGTGACGTTGCGGGTATAGTAATTGACCCCGAGGAAATCGAGCTTCTGCCGGATCAGATCGAAGTCCTCGGCGGGCCAGTCGGGCCACGCCTCGCCGAAGATTTCAGCAAGCTCGGCCGGATACCGCCCGAGCATCGCCGGATCGAGATACTGGCGGTTCATATAGGCCTCGGCGCGTGCCCGCGCGGCTTCGTCCTCGGGTGAACCGGACGCGGCATATTTGGGTTCGATGTTGACGACCAGACCGATCTCATGGCTGCCCGTCTCGCGATAGGCTTTCACTGCGGCGCCGTGCGCGCGCATCAGATTGTGGCTGGCGATCGGCGCTTCGAACATGTTGCGGTGCCCCGGCGCCAGCGCCCCGTGGAGATAGCCGCCGTCGGTTACCACCCATGGCTCGTTGAGCGTCACCCATTTCTTCACGCGCCCGTCGAGCCGCTGAAACAGCGCGCGGCCATAATCGGCGAACCAGTCGGCACTGTCGCGGTTGAGCCACCCGCCCTTGTCGTCCAGCGCGGCGGGCAGATCCCAGTGATAGAGCGTCACCATCGGCTCGATGTCGTTGGCGAGCAACTCGTCGACCAGCCGCTCGTAGAAATCGAGACCGGCCTGGTTCACCCGTCCCGTGCCTTCGGGCAACACCCGCCCCCAGGCGACCGAGAAGCGGTACGCCTTGAGCCCCAGCCGTTTCATCAGCGCGACGTCTTCCTGCCAGCGATTGTAATGATCGCACGCGACGTCGCCGGTATCGCCTTTCGCCGCCATCAGCCGCGGATCGTGGCTGAAGCGCTGCCAGATCGACGCGCCCGCGCCATCGGCGAGCGGCGATCC
>JBQCEK010000325.1:0-2714 GCA_051960335.1 Sphingomonas sp. | reverse complement strand
AATATCGCCAGGCCTGGGCATTGTGGGGCAATGGCGGGAATGCATCCGGCATGAGCGCCGACGCCTTTGCCAAGAGCTTTGGAATGTACAGCGAGTATCATGCGAATATCGGCGCGCCGGGGCGGATCGATGCTGGCGCCGGGCAGCGCTTCGTCAGCGTTCCCGTGCAGATTTACGGTCGAATGAAGGACAGCGGCGCGCCCTTCAACATGCGCGGCGACGTGACGCTGCACCGGACGGCCGATATCGACGGCGCAACCGCCGAGCAGAAGACGTGGCGGATCAGCGCGACGAATATCAAGCCTTCCGCCAGCGATTCTAGCGCGCCCAAGTCCTTGCCAGCCGATGAGGCCCCCGCTGGCGCGCCTCCGCCGGGCAATAGTGTCGCGGCACAGGATTGACGCCGAGAATCAGTTTCCGTTGGCGAATTGCGATAGAATGGCGAGGTTAGGGTCGCTGCTCCTCGCCGCATCGCCGTGCGTCACCATCTTGGTCTGATCAGTTTTGGCCGGGGGTGCGCTGGCCTCGGCAACGTCATACGCTGTCCAGATCACGCCGCCTGCCCAAAGCAGGGCGGCCCATCGGCTGCGGAAGATCTTCCCCGAAAACATGCCGTGATGGTGACAGACAGTGGTTGCCGCATCCCTTCCTGTCACGGTTAACGCTCGGCCGCCGCTGCTCTTTCCGCGTCAGTCCAAATCGACAGTTTTCACAAAATCGTCACGCCAGCTTCGCGGGACGGTCATCGAACGTCGCCAAAGCGAGCGGCGTACGAGACGTTTCGCTCGAACAACGGAGGGAAGGTTACATGAAGCGTTTATCGAAGAAAGTCGTCGCGGTCGGCCTGGCGCTGGGCCTCGGCGTCACCAGCGTTGCGGCGGCCGCCACCAACATCACCGGCGCGGGCTCGACCTTTGTCTATCCGGTGCTGTCGAAATGGGCTGCCGATTACAAGGGCATGACCGGCGATCAGATCAACTATCAGTCGATCGGATCGGGTGGCGGGATCGCCCAGATCAAGGCCGGCACCGTCGATTTCGGCGCGACCGACAAGCCGCTCGACCATAATGAGCTCGCGGGTGCGGGCCTTGCCCAATTCCCGGTGGCGATCGGCGGCGTCGTGCCGGTGACCAACATCGCCGGGGTGCGCCCGGGCCAGCTGAAGCTGTCGGGTCCGGTGCTTGCGGCGATCTACATGGGCCAGATCAAGACCTGGAACGACGCCAACATCGTGAAGCTCAACCCCGGCCTCAAGCTGCCGGCGAGCCAGATCACGGTCGTGCACCGTTCGGACGGTTCGGGCACGACGTTCAACTTCGCGCATTATCTCGGCCAGGTCAGCCCGACGTGGAAGGCCAAGGTCGGCGAGGGCACATCGGTCAACTGGCCGGTCGGCGTCGGCGGCAAGGGCAATGAAGGCGTTGCGGCCTACGTCAACCAGATCCCCAATTCGATCGGCTTCGTCGAATATGCCTATGTCCTGCAAAACCATATGAAATATGCGCTGATGCGCAACGCCGCAGGCCGTTTCGTCTCGCCGAACGTCAAGACCTTCCAGGCCGCCGCATCGACCGCCGATTGGGCGCATGCGCAGGATTTCTACCTGGTGATGACCAACGCGCCGGGGCCGGACGCCTATCCCATCACCGCCTCCACCTTCGTGCTGATGTACAAGCAGCCGAAGAATGCCGGCAATTCGGCGGCGGCGCTGAAGTTCTTCAAATGGTCGCTTGAAAAGGGCCAGAAGCAGGCGCTGAGCCTCGATTATGTTCCGCTGCCGGCGCCGCTGGTCAAGCGTATCGAGGCCTATATGGCTGCCAACATCCGGTAAGGCGACTTACCGGCCCAAGGAGGCGGCGCGCGGGGTCCGGCAACTTCCCCGCGCGTCGCCTTTTTATTGCGCGTCGTGTTTTTGTTGCGGCGCAGCGCGGTGTCACAATTCTGTAGCGCGGCTTACGCCGCCCTGTCACCGAATCGCCCTATCCGCCGGTCACCGAAACACCACACCTAATGGGGGATTCAATGACGAAGCGGATCATCGTGGCGGCCCTTTTGGCGACAAGCGTGCTGGGCGCCGCTCCCGCCTTCGCGCAGGCTGCGCCGGCGGGCACCGACAGCGACGAGGTGCAACTGCTCAAGCAGCAGGTCCAGGCGCTGCAAGACCGGCTCGACAAGATCGAGGCGGATCAGCAAGCCGCCGCGGCGGCGCCTGCTCCGGCGCCTGCTCCGGCGCCCGCTCCCGCGCCGCAGGTCGCCGCCGCTCCCGCCGTGACGGTGCCCGATTGGGTTTCCAGCACGAAGATCGGCGGCAAGGCCTATCTCAACGTCAGCAACATCGATCAGCGCTCCGATGGTGCCCCGTCGTCGCAAAACGGGATGCAGGCCGAGCTCAAGCGCTTCTACCTCACCGTCGATCACAAGTTCGACAGCGTGTTCTCGGCCAATCTCACCACCGATTTCCGCTATGGCTCGAACGGCCTGACCAAGGATGACGTGCTTTACGTCAAGAAGGCCTATCTGCAGGCGACGCTGTCCCCGGCGTTCTTCGTCCGCGTCGGCGCGGCCGACATGCCGTGGATCCCCTTCGCCGAGGGCGTGTACAATTATCGCTTCGTCGAAAACACGCTGATCGATCGCACCAAATACGGCACGTCATCGGATTGGGGCGTCCATGTCGGCGGCACGTTCGGTAACGGGCTGATCAGCTATGCGGT
>JBQCEK010000324.1:0-15254 GCA_051960335.1 Sphingomonas sp. | reverse complement strand
AAGGTGAAACGGTCTGATCGCATCGGCCATCGGATCGATATAGGCGACTTATCCGGCAAACACACCCAACACCGCCGCAGTGTTGCGAATTTATTTGTGGGCTGCCCTTCAGCCGCGATCGCAAATCGCTTTCCTACGCAGGAATGTTCTTGTAACGTTCCGGCCATGCAATTCCGCAACGCCGCGCTTTTCCCTCTGCCGGACCGTGTCGTTCGTGCATCCAACCCCCGGCGTCGTGGTGTCTCGCCGGAACCTTCGGAACTTTCGATGCGGCTGCCTACCGCCCCGAACGCGCGCCTCGATCCATCGCGATGGGCGCGCGCATCGATAAAGCATGGTTGCCCGGCCGGAGGATTCACGCAATAGCGCGATCGATGCGGCGCTTCGCCATACCTTTCCTGCTGTTGGCGCTGGGTGCGATCGCCGCGACCGGATTCGCGCCGCTGGAACTGTGGCCGCTCACCCTCGTCGGCGTCGCCGGGCTGTTGTGGCTGGTGCACGATGCGCCCAGCTTGAAGAGCGCGCTGTGGCGCGGCTGGCTGTTCGGCGTCGGCCATTTCACGATCAACAACAACTGGATCGAGCACGCCTTCGATTTCCAGGACAAGATGCCGCACTGGCTTGGCTATGGCGCGATCGTCATCCTCGCGCTGTATCTCGCGGTCTATCCGGCGCTGGCTGCCGGGCTGGCGTGGCGATTGGCCAGCCCGCGGTCGGTGGGTGACTTGCGAACGCCGCCCGGCGCCGCCTTCGTGCTGGTGGCGGGCGCGGCGTGGATCGTCAGCGAATGGCTGCGCGCGGTGATGTTCACCGGCTATGCCTGGGATCCGCTGGGCGTCATCTGGGTGGCGGTGCTGCCGGTGGCGCGCATCGCCGCGTGGATCGGCACCTACGCCTTGTCGGGGCTCACCGTCGTTCTGGCGGGGGCGCTGATGCTGCTGTTCGTTCGGCGCTGGGTGCTGGCGGCGACGATGGTCGCGGCCCTGGCGGTCGCCGTGCTGGTCAACCTCAACGCCGTCGCTCCGCCATCGTCGAACCCCACCCGCGTGCGTGTCGTTCAGCCCAATCTCGGCCTCGAAGATCAGGATGCGCCCGATTACACCGAGATGAGCTTCGAAACGCTGCTCGGGCTCAGCGGTCACCCCGTCACGGCGCCGCGGCTGATCGTGTGGCCAGAGGGCGCGGTGCGCTACATGCTCGAGGACGGGTATCCGATCCAATATTATTATGAAGGCTCCCCCGCCTTCACGCGCGCCAGAATCGCCGCCGCGCTGGGCCCGCATGATGTGCTGCTCACCGGCGGGGATGGCTTGCTGTTCAACAAGGCCGGGCGCCTTGCCTATGGCACCAACTCGATCTTCGCGATCGACGCGTATGGCCGAATCCTTGGCCGCTACGACAAGGCGCACCTCGTTCCCTATGGCGAGTATCTGCCGATGCGCTCGATCCTCGCGCCGCTCGGCCTGTCGCGGCTCGTGCCGGGCGATATCGACTTCAAGCCCGGTCCCGGCCCGCGCGATTTCGCCCTGCCCGGCTTCGGCTCGATCGGCGGCCAGGTGTGCTACGAGATCGTCTTTTCCGGCGAAGTGATCGATGAGGCGCATCGCCCCGCGCTGATCTTCAACCCCTCCAACGACGCCTGGTTCGGCACCTGGGGCCCGCCGCAGCATCTTGCCCAAGCGCGGATGCGCGCGATCGAAGAAGGATTACCGATTCTGCGTTCGACGCCCACCGGCATTTCCGCCGTGATTGCCGCCGATGGCCGCTTGCTCGGCACGATGCCGCGGCACCGCGCGGGTGCGATCGATCTGCCCTTCCCTGCCGCGCTGCCGCCGACGCTGTTTTCCCGGCTCGGCAACTGGTGGGCGGGGATCGTCGCCCTGCTACTGCTCGTCGTTGCCGTTGCCATCCGGCGGCGGCAGCGCTAGATGGCCATATAACAAAATCTTTATATGCGGCCGGCGCCGCTCAACCTTCGTGAAAACCAAGGGAATTTCATGCGCGCTTCGTTTCTCTTCACGTCCGAATCGGTCTCCGAGGGCCATCCCGACAAGGTCGCCGACCAGATTTCCGACGCCGTCGTCGATCTGCTGCTGTCGACCGATCCGGAGGCGCGCGTCGCCTGCGAAACGATGGTGACGACGCAAAAGATCATCCTGTCGGGCGAAATCCGCTCGGCGGATCGGTCGCTGATCGACGAGCACGGCGTGCTGACCGATGAAGGCAAGGCGAAGATCGAGAAGGTCGCACGCGAGACCGTGAAGAAGATCGGTTACGAGCAATCGGGCTTCCACTGGGAGACCGCCGAGGTCCAGAACAACCTTCACGCCCAGTCGGCGGACATCGCCCAGGGCGTCGATGCCAGCGGCAACAAGGACGAGGGCGCTGGCGATCAGGGCATCATGTTTGGCTATGCCTCGGACGAGACCCCCGATCTGCTGCCGGCAACGCTCTATTATTCGCACCGCATCCTCGAGCGGATGGCCGAGGATCGCCATTCCGGCAAGGCGCCTTTCCTTGAGCCGGACGCCAAGAGCCAGGTGACGCTCGCCTATGAAAACGAGCGCCCGGTGCGCGCGACCGCGCTGGTCGTCTCGACGCAGCACGCCGCCGAATTGAGCAACGAGGCCGGCCAGCAGAAGCTGCGCGATTATGTGATGGGCGTCTTCGCCGACGTGCTGCCCGAGGGCTGGCTGCCCGAGGACAAGGCGATCTACGTCAACCCGACGGGCAATTTCGAGATCGGCGGCCCGGATGGCGACGCCGGCATCACCGGCCGCAAGATCATCGTCGATACTTATGGCGGCGCGGCCCCGCACGGTGGCGGCGCTTTCTCGGGCAAGGATCCCACCAAGGTCGATCGCTCGGCCGCCTATGTCGCGCGCTATCTCGCCAAGAATATCGTCGCCGCCGGCCTGGCGCGTCGCTGTACGATCCAGCTGAGCTACGCGATCGGCATTTCGGAACCGCTGTCGGTCTATGTCGATCTGCACGGCACCGGGACGGTGGACGAATCGAAGCTGGAAGAAGCGCTGCCCAAGCTGGTGCGGCTCACGCCGAAGGGCATCCGCGAACATCTGAAGCTCAACGCGCCGATCTATTCGAAGACCGCCGCCTACGGCCATTTCGGCCGCACGCCCGAAGGCGCGCTCTTCACCTGGGAGCGCACCGATCTGGTCGACAAGCTGAAAGCCGCCGTCGCCTGATTCCCAACGAGCGCGGCAGCGCGATGAACGATCCGACGACCATTCGCCGCCTCTACGGCCGCCGCCAGGGGCACAAGTTGCGCGCTGGTCAGGCGGCGCTCGTCGAGGAGTGGCTTCCGCGGCTCAGCGTGCCGGGGAGCGGGCCGATCGACGCACAGTCCCTGTTCGGCGACGATCGGCCGCTGGAAGTCGAGATCGGCTTCGGCGCCGGCGAACATCTCGCCGCCCAGGCCGAGGCGCGACCGGATCACGGGTTCATCGGCTGCGAGCCGTTTCTCAACGGCGTGGTCGGTGCGCTCGGCCATATCCGCGATCGCGGGCTGGGCAACGTCCGCCTGCACATGGGCGACGCGCTCACCGTGCTCGAACGGTTGCCGGATGCCTCGCTGGAGCGCGTCTATCTGCTCCATCCCGATCCCTGGCCGAAGGCGCGGCATGCGAAGCGGCGGATGGTCAATCCCGGCCCGCTCGATCTGATCGCGGCGAAGCTAAAACCCGGCGGCGAGTTCCGGCTCGGCACCGACGACCCGACCTATTGCCGCTGGGCGATGATGGTGATGAACGGCCGACGCGATTTTGCGTGGCAGGCTAAGGCGCCCCGCGATTTCCTGGAACGGCCCGAGGACTGGCCGGAAACGCGCTACGAACGCAAGGCCCGCCGGCACGGGCACGAGGTCTGGTACTTTCGATACCGGCGGATGTGATCGCTGGATTTGGGGCTTGATCCCCAACGGGTGTATGATCGGACGATCAAAGCAAAAGGACTCGCGTACCGGCCAGCCCGAAGGAATCGCCATGCGCACGCACGCTACCGCTTCGATGCCGCTCGCTGATGAGATGCCCGAAATCCGGCGCCTTCATGTCGCCGATCTGCGATGGGCGCTGGCGCAGGGCTGGCATGATCTCACCCGCAAGCGCAGCGATCTGGTTCTCGCGGGGTTGCTCTATCCGTTGGTCTGCTTCGTCGCCGCTTATGTGACGTTCAACCAGCCCTTGCTGCCGCTGTTCTTCCCGCTCGTCGCAGGTATTTCGATCGCCGGGCCGGCCGTCGCCGCGGGCTTCTACGAAATCGCGCGGCGCGAGGAAGAAGGACTCGATGCGAGCTGGACGCACTTCTTCGATCCACTCCGCGGGCGCAGCCGGGAGCCGCTGGTGACGCTCGCGCTCGGTCTTGGCGCGCTGTGGCTGGCGTGGCTGGCGGTCGCCTGGGCGATCTACGGCGTGACGATGGGCGGTGCCGCGCCAACCGGGATCGCGGACTTCTTGCGGAACGTCTTCATCACGCCGCAAGGCTGGGCGCTGATCGTCGCGGGCAATCTTGCGGGATTCGTCTTCGCGCTGGCGACGTTGATCTTTTCAGTCGCATCCTTCCCGATGGTGATCGATCGCCCCGTGGAGGCGGGGCTGGCGGTGCGGACGTCGATCGCCGCCTTCCGCCGCAATCCGGGCGTGATGCTTGGCTGGGGCCTGCGCGTCGCGGCGCTGCTTCTGCTGGGAACGATTCCGTTCGCGATCGGGCTGGCGGTGGTGCTGCCGTGGCTCGGTTATGCCACCTGGCATCTCTACACGCGCACCATCGTCCGCTAGAGCGACCGCCGAAATCGATTGACTTTTTGCGCTGCAGCATCCACATGCCGCCCATCGAGGCGTCATGCAGCGTGATCGGAGGTGCGGGAAAAATCCGCGCTCCAGGCTCCGCCTCGGTCGATTTTCGGGCTTCCCATATCACGCGGGGTGTCAATTTCCCCCGCCCCTCGCGCGTCCCTGGTGATGCGCGGGTCAGGCCTATTTGAAGGTTTTTCATGTCTTTTTCCAATCTCGGCCTTGCCGAACCCCTCGTTCGCGCGCTCCACGCCAAGGGCTATGACGCGCCGACGCCGATCCAGGCGCAGTCGATCCCCACGCTGCTCGAAGGCCGCGATCTGCTCGGCATCGCGCAGACCGGCACGGGCAAGACCGCCGCTTTCGTGCTCCCTTCGCTGCAGCTGCTCGCCGCCACCGGCAAGCGCCCGTTGCCGCACCATTGCCGCATGCTGGTGCTCGCACCGACGCGCGAACTCGCCGGACAGATCGCAGAGAGCGCACGCAATTACGGCAAATTCTCGCAGATGAGCGTCGCCACGGTGTTCGGCGGCACCAGCATCGGCAAAAACCGGCAGGATATGGCGCGCGGCGTCGATATCCTCGTCGCGACGCCGGGTCGGCTGCTCGACCTGATCGATCAGCGCATCGTCAACCTGTCAATGCTCGAAATCCTGGTGCTCGATGAGGCCGATCAGATGCTTGATCTCGGCTTCATCCACGCGCTCAAGCGGATCGTGAAGCTGCTGCCGAAGCAGCGCCAATCGCTGTTCTTCTCGGCGACCATGCCCAAGGCAATCCGCGAGCTGGCCGATCAGTTTCTCAATGATCCGGCCACCGTTTCGATCAAGCCAGCGGCGACCACCGCCGAGCGCGTCGAGCAGCATGTCACCTTCGTTCAGCAGAGCGAAAAGCAGGCGCTGCTGACGATCATGCTGGCAAGCCCCGCGATCGACCGCGCGCTCGTCTTCACCCGCACCAAGCACGGCGCCGACCGTGTGGTGAAGCTGCTCGGCGGCAATGGCATCGCCGCCAACGCGATCCACGGCAACAAGAGCCAGCCGCAGCGCGAGCGCGCGCTCGGCGAGTTCAAATCGGGCAAGGTCAAGGTCTTGGTCGCGACCGATATCGCCGCGCGCGGCATCGACGTGTCCGGCGTCAGCCACGTGTTCAATTTCGAACTACCCAACGTGCCCGAACAATATGTCCACCGTATCGGCCGCACCGCGCGCGCCGGGGCGAGCGGCATCGCGGTCAGCTTCTGCGCCGATGACGAGCGGCCGTATCTGCGCGATATCGAGCGGATCACGCGCCAGAAGGTGACGGTGCAGCCGCTGCCCGAAGGTTTCCTTGCCGAGGCCGATCGCCTGAAGGCGGCGCGCACGAAGAACATCGGCGCCGATCCCGCGCCGCGTGTCGAGCGTCAGCGCCAGCCGGCGCGGCCGCGCGCGACTCATCAGCCGAAATCGACCGATCCACGCCGTCAGCATAATCCGGGGCATAGCGATCCGCGCCGTCAGGGCGGCCAGCCCTCGGGCGACGGCCGGCGTCCGGCGAACGCTCAGGGTGACAATCGTCGCCCCGCGCAAGCCGACGGCCAGCGCCAGCCCTATCGCGGCGGTGACGGCCGGCCGCAGAGCGCCGGCCACAATGGTGAGGCGCGTCGCCAGGACGGCCAGCCCGGCCAGGATCGCCGCCGCCTGCGCAACAACCAGCATCGCGGCGGCCCCCGCCGCCCGCAAGCCGCGCGCGGCTGACGGGTATCTGCAGCATCCTCTAACCGCGCACCGTTAGCCATTCGTCGGCCGGTGCGCGGTCGCTACGTAGGCGGTTGGCGGGATCGTCCGTATCCTCGAAGCCGATCGCCATGCCGCAGAACAGCATCCGTTCGGCCGGCGTCTCAAGGAAGCGCGTCACCGTTTCGGGATACATCGCCCAGCATTCCTGCGGGCAAGTGGCGAGCCCGGCCTCGACCGCCAGCAGCATCACGTTTTCGAGAAACATGCCGAGATCGGCCCATTGCGGCGGCCCCATCTGCCGGTCGACGGTGACGAACAACGCCGCCGGCGCGCCGAAGAAATCGAAATTGCGCGCGAACCAGCGCCGGCGCGCCTCGCGATCCTCGCGCGGGATGCCGATATGCGCATACATCGCCTCCCCGATCGCGAACCGCCGATCCCGATAGGGCGCGGTGAGCGGCTGCGGATAGATGGCGTAAGCCGGCGGCTCGACGTCTCCCGCCGCCAGCGTCGCGCGCATCACCGCGCGCAGCGCCGCCAGCGACTCGCCGGCCACCAGATCGACGTGCCACGGCTGAAGATTGCCGCCGCTGGGCGCCCGCGCCGCCTTGATGACGAGCGACCGAAGCGTTTCCATCGCCACCGGCCGATCGAGGAAGCCGCGCACCGATCGCCTTGCCGCTACGGCCTGCGTTACATTCATGCGCATCCCATCCCCTTTTCGACGAATCGGTATGCACGCCCTCTTGCCGTAAACGTCAATTCGCGCGACACTCGGTTGCAATTCAGGACTAATGGAGAGGACGGCATGGCAGAAGCCTATATCGTCGATGCGGTGCGCACCGCCGGCGGCAAGCGCGGCGGCAAGCTGGCGGGCTGGCACCCCGCCGACATGGCAGGCGAAGTGCTCAACCAGATCGTCGCGCGCACGGACATCGATCCGGCCGCGATCGAAGACGTTATCATGGGTTGCGTCAGCCAGGGTGGCGAACAGAGCTTTCAGGTCGGCCGCGGCGCGGTCCTCGCCTCGAGGCTCCCGGAAAGCGTCCCAGCGGTGACGATCGATCGCCAGTGCGGATCATCGCAACAAGCGATCCAGTTCGCCGCGCAAGCCGTGATGTCCGGCACGCAGGACGTGGTGATCGCCGCGGGCGTCGAAAGCATGACGCGCGTGCCAATGGGATCGACCGGCATGCTGTTCGCGCAGGCCGGGCTCGGCAGAGCCAAGTCGCCGCGCCAGGAGGAACGCTATCCCGGCATTCAGTTTTCGCAGTTCATGGGCGCGCAGATGATCGCCGACAAATACGGCTTCTCGCGCGACATGCTCGACGGATATGCGCTGCAAAGCCACCGACGGGCGGCGGCCGCAACCGGGCGCGGCGACTTCGCCGACGAGATCGTCGCGCTGACGATCGACACGCCCGAGGGCGAGCAGCAGCACGACACGGACGAGGGCATTCGTTTCGATGCCACGCTGGAAGGCATTCAGTCGGTCAAGCTGTTGCAGGAAGGCGGCGTGATTTCCGCCGCCAACGCCAGCCAGATCTGCGACGGATCGAGCGCGGTGATGATCGTCTCGGATGCGGCGCTGAAGGCGCACGGCCTCACCCCGCTCGCCCGCATCCATAATTTGACCGTCACGGGCGGCGATCCCGTCGTGATGCTGGAAGAGCCGTTGTTCGCCACCGATCGCGCCTTGAAACGCGCAGGCATGTCGATCGACGAGATCGATCTGTACGAGGTCAATGAGGCGTTCGCTCCGGTGCCACTCGCCTGGCTGAAGCATACCGGCGGCGATCCAGCGAAGATCAATGTCAACGGCGGCGCTATCGCGCTCGGCCACCCACTCGGCGCGTCCGGCACCAAGCTGATGGCGACGCTGGTCCATGCGCTCCGCAAGCGCGGCGGCCGTTATGGCCTGCAGACCATGTGCGAAGGCGGCGGCATCGCCAATGTGACGATCATCGAGCGGCTGTAGATCAAGCCCTCCCCACCCAATCCGTCACCCCAGCGAAAGCTGGGGTCTCAATCGAGAATGCGGCCCGAATGTCGCACGAGATCCCAGCTTTCGCTGGGATGACGATCAAGGAGAAGAAACATGCACCTCACCACCACCACTGCGGCCGTCGTCACCGGCGGTGCCTCGGGCCTCGGCGCGGCGACCGCGCGGGCGCTGGCGGCGAAAGGCGCGAAGGTCGCGATCTTCGACCTGCAGGCCGAAAAGGGCGAGGCCCTCGCCGACGAGATCGGCGGCGTCTTCTGTGAGGTCAATGTCACGTCGGACGAGTCGGTCGATGCCGGCTTCACCAAGGCGCGTGCCGCCCACGGTCAGGAATCGGTGCTGGTCTGCTGCGCCGGCACCGGCAATGCGATGAAGACCGCCAGCCGATCCAAGGAAGACGGCAGCATCAAGCATTTCAGCCTGGATGCGTTCAACTGGCTCATCCAGATCAACCTGGTCGGCACCTTCCGCTGCGTCGCCAAGTCGGCCGCGGGGATGCTGACGCTCGCACCCGGCACGGACGGAGAGCGCGGCGCAATCGTGATGACCGCCAGCGTCGCCGCCGAGGACGGCCAGATCGGCCAGGCCGCTTATTCCGCGTCGAAGGGCGGCGTGGTCGGTATGACCCTCCCGATCGCGCGCGACCTGATGAGTGAGGGCATCCGCGTCAACACGATCCTGCCCGGCATCTTCGACACGCCGTTGATGCAGGGCGCGCCGCAACAGGTGAAGGACGCGTTGGCGGCGTCGGTCCCCTTCCCCAAGCGGCTCGGCAACCCGGAGGAATACGCCAAACTCGCGCTGGCGATGATCGAGAACGGCTATTTCAACGGCGAGGACGTCCGCCTCGACGGCGCGATCCGCATGGCGCCGCGCTGACGGCCCGCCCGGAGCGGGTTTCGATCTAATCGAGATGCTGGTGGAGGAACGCGGTAGTGCGTTCCCACGCCAGCTTGGCGGCCGCCGGGGCGTAGCGATCCGCCGACGTGTCGTTATTGAAGGCGTGATCGACGCCGGGATAGGTATAGGCGGTCACGTCCTTGCCGGCGGCCTTCAGCGCGGCGACCCAGGGCTTTCCCGTCGCGTCCACGCGTGCGTCGAGCCCGGCATAATGGAGCAGCATCGGCGCCTGCACCTTTGCCGCTTCGGCGGGATCGGGCGCCGGGCCGTAATAAGCGACCGCCGCGTTCAGGGCATCCCCGGCCGCGATCGCGATCCGGTTGACCATGCCCCCGCCCCAGCAAAAGCCGACCGTGCCGACCTTGCCGTTACCGTGGCTGAGCTTGCCGAGCCGGCCGAGCGTCGCGACGCATTCGGTGATCGCCCTGTCCATATCCAGCGCGGCGATCATGTCTCGCGCCTTGTCCTCATTGGCCGGGGTGCCACCTTGATCGGACAGCAGATCGGGGGCGACCGCGAAAAACCCGGCCAGTGCCATGCGCCGCGCGACATCCTCGATATGCGCATTGAGCCCGCGATTTTCGTGAATCACCATCACCGCGCCCAGCTTGCCCGTGGCGGCGCGAGGCGAGGCGAAATAACCCGTCAGCTGCTGGCCCGCGCCAATCGCGTAAGCTCCTTTGCGGGTCACCAGCCGCGGATCGTCCGCCTTGGTGATCGATGCCGCCGCCGGTGACGCGGCGATGCCGGCGATCAGCACTTCGGCGGCGGCGACCGATCCGGCGAGCGCCGCCATCTGCTTGATCAGCGTGCGGCGATCGCGATGCTCGTGCGTGAAGGCGTCGTAAATCTGGATCGCGCGGGTGCGGAGGTCAGTCATGTGACAAATCCCGAATCGCCCCCCGGCGGCACAGGCTAGCGCCGTGTCACGTCGCGCGCCACCACCATACGCCGTCCCGCGCTTCCCGCAGCGCGCGCCCCTCGACTTCGAGCCGGCGCAGATGGGCCAGCGCCTCGCCGGTCGCCATGCCGAGCATATCCGTTCCGATCGCGCGGCGAAACAACCGCCCGAAACAATCGACGGCCCGCCGCGGCTCGACAAGAAACGCCTGAAGCTCGTCGAGCCGGGCGCGATGTTCGCGGTCCATCGCGTCGAGCCGCGTGTGCAGCCCGGTGAAGGGATCGCCGTGGCCGGGGAGCACCAGCACGTCCGCCGGCACCTCGCGCTTCAATTTCGCGATCGATTCGAACCATTCGCCCAGGGGATCGGCGTCCGGCTCGGTCACGCCGAGCGAGACTTTGGGGCTGATCCGCGGCAGCACCTGATCGCCGGCGATCAACACTCCGCGCGCTTCATCGAGCAGGCAAGCATGTTCAGGGCTGTGGCCCGATCCCGTGATGACACGCCAGTCGTGGCCACCGATCGTCAGCCTGTCGCCATCGCTGATGCGGACATAGCCCAGCGGCAACGGCGTGACGATGCGGCGGAAGCCGGCCCAACCACGCGCGTGCGCATGCGCGACCTGATCGTCGCTCCACCCTGCCCCGCGCCAGAAGGCGATCATCTCGTCAGGCACGGCGTCGCGCGCATCGGCGATCAGCATTCGCGCCGTCAGCCATTCGCCGCGCGTCATCGTCAGCGCGCATTGGTGATGTGCGCACATCCAGCCGGCGAGGCCGATATGATCAGGGTGGAAGTGCGTGCCGATCACGCGCGTCAATCGCACGCCAGCCAGCGGGCCGGCAGCCAGGGCCTTCCACGCGTCTCGCGCCTCGGGCGTGTTCATGCCGGTATCGACCAGCGCCAGAGCGCCCTCATCGTCGAGCAGCCAGCAATTGACGTGCTTCAGCGGGCCCGGCACGTGCAGCCGCGCCCAGCGCAGCCCATCGACCACCGTCATCACAGCGCCGGCGGGCGGCTCGGCGCCGCCGAACGGATAGGTCAGCCCCTTGTGGCTGGTCGCAGAATAGCGGCTGGCGTCAGCGATGGTCATCAGTTGCATCTAGCAACCGATCGTCGCTGGCGCCATGCCGAATTTCAGCGCTTGAACAGCGTCTCCGCGGTCGGCTCGGCGGGCGACAGCGATCCTTCGGTTTCGTTGGCGGCAGCCTCCGCATCGCGGGCGGCCTGCTCGCGCTCGGCGCGCAGTTCGTTGATCAGCGCCTCGCGATCGCCCGCGAGCCGGCTGTCGACCGGCGCTTCGAGCCCGGCGGCCTTCGCGGCCTTGGCGACAGCGGCATCCAGCTCGCGCTGCGAGCACAGGCCCAGCGTCACCGGATCCTTGGGCACGATGTTGGCGATGTTCCAATGGCTGCGATCGCGGATCGCGCCGATCGTGGTGCGGGTCGTGCCGATCAGCTTGCCGATCGCGCCGTCGGAAATTTCCGGATGATTGCGGATGATCCAGGCGATGCCGTCGGGCTTGTCCTGGCGCTTTGAAACCGGCGTGTAGCGCGGGCCCTTGGTGCGGCGAACCTGCTCGGGGCCCTTGGTCATCTGCATGCGGTAATCGGGATCGGCCTGGGCCTTGTCGATTTCCTCCTGCGTCAGCTCGTGCGCGCGTAGCGGATCGCGCCCGGTCAGCTTGGTCGCGGCGGTATCGTCGGCAATCGCCTGGACCTCGAGGATGTGAAGGCCGCAAAAATCGGCGATCTGCTCGAAGCTGAGCGCGGTATTGTCGACCAGCCAGGAAGCGGTCGCGTGCGGCATGAGCGGCTGGGCCACGTCGAATTCTCCAAAAACGATAAGGGCCGCCCCTTTCGGAGCGGCCTGTCACCGGACAGACTTAGTGCGATGCGGCGCGCGGCGCAAGCTTCACGCGACCGCGCGGTCGAGAGTCACGGGCGCCAGCGCTTCGAGGAACTGGGCAGCGCTTGCCGCCCAGGTGAACCCGGCACCATAGCTGGCGCAGGCGCCGCGATCCCGCGTCAGCGCGTCGGCGATCGCCGTATCGAGGTCGTCGGCGATGGCCCCGGCCTGCGGCGTCACCACGTCGATCGGCCCGGTAACGGGATAGGCGGCGACCGGCGTGCCGCAGGCGAGCGCCTCGATCATCACCAGCCCGAACGTGTCGGTCTTGCTCGGAAAGACGAACACGTCGGCGGCGGCGTAGATGCTGGCAAGCTCGCCGGCGAAGCGCGGCCCCATGAAGATCGCCTGGCGGTAGCGACGCTCCAGTGCGGCGCGCGCCGGCCCATCGCCAACGACGATGCGCGTGCCGGGATGAGCAGAGCCGAGAAACGCCTCGATATTCTTCTCCACCGCGATCCGCCCGACGTAGAGCAGCAAGGGTCGCGGCAGATGGCCAAGCGCGGGGTGCGGCATCAGCCCGCCCCGGAAATGCGCGAGATCGACCCCGCGCCCCCAATGGCGTACCTGCGCGATGCCATGATCCACCAGCGCGCGCCTGATCGACGGAGTCGAGGCCAGCACGGCTTGCGCGGGGGCATGGAACCAGCGGATGTATCGCCACACCCATTCGGGGCTCACGCCGGTACGCGCGGCGACATAGTCCGGGAATTGCGTGTGATAAGCCGTGGTGAACGGAAAGCGCCGCGCCAGGCACCATCGGCGGGCGGCGAGGCATAGCGGCCCCTCCGTTGCGAGATGGATCGCGTCCGCGCGAAAATCAGCGAGGAGCTTCCCGATCGCTCCCGAACTGGCAAGCGCCAGACGAATTTCGGGATAGGTCGGGCACGGCACCGAGGCGAAGCGATCGGGCGCGATCACCATCAACTCATGGCCCTGCCTCTCCAGCTCGGCCTTCACCGCCTGAAGCGTGCGGACGACGCCGTTGATCTGCGGCGCCCAGGCATCGGTCACGATCGCGATGCGCATGCCGGTCAGGCCGCGACCGGAAGCACGGCAGCTTTGCGCGCGGCGATTTCGTCCGCCCAGTGCAGCAACTCGATCCGGCCATCGGCATGCTCGACCAGCGCGGTGCAGCTCTCCACCCAATCGCCGTCGTTATAATAAGCCACATCGCCGATCGGGCGCATCTCGGCCGTGTGGATATGCCCGCACACCACGCCTTCCACGCCCCGCGTTCCGGCGGCATGGGCGACAACTTCCTCATAATGCGAGATGAACTCGACGGCGTTCTTCACCTTGGCCTTGGCGTGCTTCGACAGCGACCAGTAAGGCAGATCGAGCCGCCGCCGCACCGCGTTGATCACCACGTTCAGGCGCATCAGCGCGCCATAGGCAGCGTCGCCGACATAGGCGAGCCAGCGGTGCGCCAGCGTGATGACGTCGAATTCGTCGCCATGCAGCACCAGCAGGCGGCGGCCGTCGGCGGTTTCGTGGATCGCCTTGCGGCGGATCTCGACCCCGCCGAAATCGAGGCCGGTGAACTGCCGGAACATCTCGTCATGATTGCCGGGGATATAGACGATGCGGGTGCCACGCTTGGCGCGCTTCAGGATGCGCCAGACGACGTCGTTATGCGCGGCGGGCCAGTAGAAGCGCTTCTTCAGGCGCCAGCCGTCGATGATGTCGCCAACCAGATACAGCGTGTCGCTATCGACGTGGTCGAGAAAGTCGATCAGCATGTCGGCGTTGCAGCCGCGCGTGCCCAGGTGGACGTCGGAAATCCAGATCGTGCGGTAGCGGCGTCGCTCGACGATGCGCTCCGGGATGGCCGGTCGCGATTGCGCGAAATCGGCGATTGTCGCGGCGGTGATGCGGGCGTCCATGATTCCAATCCCCAACCAACAGTGGTTGGAAGGCGCCTATCGCAGAGCTTTATGACAGTTCGAATCGCGGTCTTGTCTTGGAATTGTCACGAAATTCGGCGCGCTATTCATCCATTGCGATGAACCGGGGCAATGCGCGAAGCCGTTCGATCCATGCCTGGATATGCGGGTAAAGCGACAGGTCGAAGCCGCCTTCCCCCGCGACATGGGTGTAAGCGAACAGCGCGATATCGGCGAGCGACACCGCGTCGCCGACGAACCAATCGACCAATGAAAGGTGATCGTCCATCTGCTGCAAGGCCGCTTCGCCGGCCAGGCGCTTGGCCGGAACCTGCGCGCGCTGCAGTTCGCTCAGCGCATCCGTGCCGACGAAGGCGAGCCAGAAGCGCAGCGTCGCGACATTGGGTTCGTGATGATATTGCTCGAAGCACATCCAGCGCAGCATATCGGCGCGATCGAAACGATCGGCCGGGATCAGGTCGGAGCCGTCGGCGAGGAAGAAACAGGCGGCGCTGCTTTCGGGCAGGAAGCGCGGGCCCACCTGAAGCACCGGAATCCGCCCCAGCGCGTTGATATGCGCGCGGAATTCGGGCGTGCGGGTTTCCCCTTTGAGGATATCATACTCCACCCGCTCCATGCGCAGGCCCAGCAAGGCCGCTGTGAGGCGAATCTTGTAGCAATTCCCCGATGGCGCATATTCGTGGAGGATCAGTTTCTGCATGGCTCGTCACGATCCTTTCACGTCATTGGAGTAAGACGCCCGGCACGCGCGTCAACTGCGTAAGATGGGCCAGCACGCGCCTCAACCGGGTAAGATGGGCCAGTACGCGCCTCAACCGGGCAAGATAGCAAGCCACGCACCTTAACGGAGCAATACGGGCCAGCCACGCACGCCCACCCGCCATCCCCGCGAAAGCGGGGACCCATCTCCGACGCGCGCGCCGAGGTCAACGGTTGAGATCGAAGAACAGATCACGCCAATCGGAATTGTCGCGTTCGATCAATTCGATCTTCCATGCGCGCCGCCATTTCTTGATCGCTTTCTCGCGCGCGATTGCGTCTTCGATGGCGTCGGCCGCCTCGATATAAACCAGCTTATCGAAGCCGTACTCGCGGCAGAATTTGCTTCCT
>JBQCEK010000323.1:0-2832 GCA_051960335.1 Sphingomonas sp. | reverse complement strand
GCCACGGCCTTTCCCCATTGCAAAGCAATATGCATGACGTTATGTTGTAACATATCATTGCGATCCGCAGGCAAGGAAGCTCCCTCCATGACGACCAGCACGCCCAAGCCGGCCGGGCATATCGACTGGATCGAGCGCGCCGCGGTGGGGGCGTCGATCCTCTGCCTGATCCATTGCCTTGCGCTGCCGATCCTGCTCGCCGCGCTGCCGGCGTTGAGCACCATCCTATCGGTGCCCGAATCGATCCACGTCTGGATTCTCGCCTTCGCGATCCCCGCCGCGGGCGCGGCGCTGGTCACGGGATACCGCCATCACATGGCGCGCTATCCGATGGTGATGGGGGTGATCGGGCTGACGTTCATGGCGATCGGCGCGTTCGTTTTCGCCCAGCAGTGGCTTGAAACGCCGATCACCGTGTTCGGCAGCATCACGCTGGCGAGCGCCCATGTGATCAACTGGCGTCTGCGCCACCGCGGGCACGCCCACTGACGAGCTGGCTCCGTCGCTGCGCGATGCACGCGCCGCGTCAGGCGATGTCGGGCAGCTTCGCCAGATGCTTGTCCAGCGTGACGGGATAATCCCGAACGCGGACTCCCGTCGCATTGTAAACCGCATTCGCGATCGCCGCACCGACGCCGCACAGCCCCAGTTCGCCGACACCCTTGGCCTTCATCGGCGATGATTTGTCGTCGGGATAATCCAGGAAGACGACTTCCTGATGCGGGATATCGGCGTGGACCGGCACTTCATAGCTGGCGAGATCGTGGTTGACGAAAAAACCGAACCGCTTGTCGACCGCGAGATGCTCCATCAGCGCGGCGCCGGCGCCCATCGTCATCGCACCGATCACCTGGCTGCGCGCCGAAACGGGATTGAGGATCCGCCCGGCCTCGCACACCGCGAGCATCCGCCGAATGCGAATTTCGCCAGTATAGGCATCGACGCCCACCTCGACGAAATGGGCGGCGAAGGTCGATTGCTGGAACTGCTCGTCGAGATTGCCGTATTCGATCGAGTCCTCGGCGGTCAGCGGCCCCGCCTTGGCGGCCTCGGCGAGCTTCGCCGATCGGTTGCCGGACGTTACCTTGCCGTCAGCGAACGACACATCGGCCGTATTGAAGCCCAGCCGCTGCGCCACCTGCTCGCGCAGCTTGACGCAGGCGGCATAGACGCCGGCCGTCGAATTGTTCGCGCCCCATTGGCCGCCCGAGCCGGCCGAGACCGGCGAATCGGAATCGCCGAGCTGAACGACGACGTCGTCGATGCCCACGCCCATCATCTCCGCCGCGGTCTGCGCGATGATCGTATAGGTGCCGGTGCCGATATCGGTCATGTCGGTTGATACGGTCACGCGGCCATCGCCATCCAGGCGGACGCGCGCGCCCGATTTCTGCAGCAGGTTGTTGCGAATGCCCGCCGCCACGCCGATGCCGACCAGCCACGATCCGTCGCGCACCGCGCCGGGCGTCGCATTGCGCTTGTCCCAGCCGAACCGCTTGGCGCCGGTGCGCAGGCATTCGACGAGATGGCGCTCGGAAAACGGCCGATCAGGCTTTTCGGGATCGACCTGCGTATCGTTGATGATGCGGAACTCGATCGGATCGATGCCCAGCTTTTCCGCCATCTCGTCCATCGCGATTTCGAGCACCATCAGCCCCGGCGCCTCGCCCGGCGCGCGCATCGCATTGCCTTCCGGCAGATCGAGCACAGCCAGCTTCATGAAGGTTTCGCGATTGGGCGCCGCGTACAGCAATTTGGTTTGCGATACGGCGGTTTCCGGCCCGCCGCCCGGCAGATCGCCGCTGGTGCTGGAATGCGCGATCGCGGTGAGCGTGCCTTGCTTCGTTGCGCCCAGGCGAACGTGCTGGATCGTTGCGGGGCGATGCGTGGTGTTGTTGAACATCATCGGCCGGGTCAGCGCCACCTTGACCGGCCGTTTCGCCGCCCTGGCGCCCAGCGCGGCCAGCACGGCATCGGCGCGAACGAACAGCTTGCCGCCGAACCCGCCGCCGATGAACGGCGAATCGATCCGCACATTCTCCACCGGGATCATCAGCGTCTTGGCGAGATCCTTCTTGCTCCAGTTGATCATCTGGTTCGATGTCCAGACGGTCAGCTTGTCACCGTCCCACGCCGCGATCGACGCGTGCGGCTCCATCATCGCATGGCTTTCGTCGGGCGTGGTGTAGGTTTGATCGAGCGTCACCGGGGCGGCGGCGAACGCTGTGTCGAAATCGCCGACGCGGTCGATCGCCGGCTTCTTCTTGTCGTCCGCGCCGACCAGCGGCGCATCGGCGGCGGCCTTCGCCAGATCGAACCGTCCGGGTTGGCGATCGTAATCGACGCGCAGCAGATAGGCGGCGGCGCGCGCCTGTTCGAACGTGTCGGCGACGACGATGGCGATCGCCTGATGATAATGGTCGACGTCCGGGCCGCCGAGCAGCTTGGCGGTGTTGAAATCGCCCTTGGCGAGCTTGCCGGCGTTTTGCCAGGTGACCACCGCCACCACGCCCGGCGCGGCCTCCGCCTCCGCGGTGTCGAGGCGCGTGATCCGCCCCTTGGCGATGCCGGCGCCGACGATGAAGCCATAGGCCTGGTTAGGGACCACGTCATGCCGCTCATAGGCATAAGGCGCGGTGCCGGTGGTCTTCAGCGGACCGTCAATCCGCGGCGTCGCGCGGCCCACCACCTTCAACTGATCGATCGGGTTCTGCCCCGCGGGGGAGTCGAACTTCATGGCATCAGGCCTTTGCTTGGGCCATGACCGATGCGATGGTGCGCTCGGCCAGGACAATCTTGAATGCGATCTCGCGCGTGGGCTTGGCGCCGGCG
>JBQCEK010000322.1:0-13192 GCA_051960335.1 Sphingomonas sp. | reverse complement strand
CCGGCGATCACCGACCATGAGATCGAGCATATCGTCGCGCGCGCGGCCGAGGCGGGCGCGCGCGGCGCGTTCTTCCTGCCGGTCCGCCTGCCGCACGAAGTGGCGCCGCTGTTCCGCGCCTGGCTGGAAACGCATTTTCCCGATCGCGCGGCGAAGGTGATGGCGACCATCCAATCGCTGCGCGGCGGCAGGGATAATGATCCGCAATTCTTCACGCGAATGCGCGGGCAAGGCCCCTGGGCCGAATTGCTGCGCACGCGTTTCCAGATCGGCTGCCGCCGCGCCGGGCTGGCCAACGAGCGCATTGCGCTTCGTACCGACTTGTTTCGCAAGCCGCAGGGCGCACAGGGCGAGCTGTTCTGACGGCGGGCCGCGCTTGCCTCGCCCCGGCCAAGCGGATAGTGACGAATTCTTGACACAGGGCGTGGCGGCAGACGGGTCCAGGGACCGCCGGATAGAGGATCCGACCAATTTGTGGCTCGTGCACCCCGCTGCCCGTGCGCTTTTGCCGCTTGCCCTTCGCCTTCGAATCTCCGCCAATCTGGTATCGCTATGCGGCCTTGCGCTAGGCGCCGGCGCTGCCCTGGCCTATGCGCAGTGGCATGACTGGCGCTTCGCCTTCATCGGCCTAGCGCTGAGCGTCTGCTGGCTGATCGCCGACGGGCTGGACGGCATGGTCGCCCGCGCCACCGGCACGGCAAGCCCGCTTGGCCGAATTCTCGACGGATTGTGCGATCACGGCGTGTTCACGCTGATCTATCTGGTGCTCGCCTTTTCAATCAACACGCCGGGGGCGTGGCTGCTCGCCTGCATCGCCGGCGGCGCGCATGCCGTGCAATCGAGCCTCTACGAAGCGGAGCGCGCCCGCTTCCACCGGCGCATTCGCGGCGTGCCGGAGCCGATCCGCCACCCGACATCGGGCAATCCATTGGTGCGCACCTATGACTGGGTTGCCGGAAGCCTCGATCGGCTCGCCGCGCGCTTCGACGATGCGATGCGCGACAGCGGCGATCCCGCGGCGTTCGGCGCACGATACGGCGCGGCAGCAGCGCCGGCGATGAAGCTGATGAGCCTGCTCAGCGCCAATGTGCGGGTGATCGCGATCTTCGTCGCCTGCCTCGTCAGCAGCCCGCAATTGTTCTGGTGGATCGAGATCGCGCCGCTGACGCTGATTGCGCTCGCCGCGATCGTCTGGCATCGGCGCGTCGAAGGGACGCTGGCCGGCGGACGCAGCCCACGCGGGCGTGTCGCCAACGTGGCGGCGCCCGAGTGATCCCATGACCCATTCATCCTATCAACGACACAATAGAAAGAACGCCACACAATGACTCCCATCAAGGTCGCCATCGTCGGCATCGGCAATTGCGCCAGCTCGCTGGTCCAGGGGCTCGCGCATTATCGCGACGGCGCCAACGACACGATCGGGCTGATGCATTACGATCTCGGCGGGTACAAACCCAGCGACATCAAGGTCGTCGCCGCGTGGGACATCGACAAGCGCAAGGTGGGCCGCGACGTTTCCGAAGCGATCTACGCCAAGCCGAACTGCACCGCGATCTTCGTCGATCAGATCGAACCGAGCGGCGCGATCGTTCAGATGGGCCGGATCCTCGACGGCGTCGCCGAGCATATGGACAATGCCCCCGATGATCGCACCTTCGTGATCGCCGACACCGCCGAGCCGAGCAAGGACGAAGTCGTCGCGTTGCTGCGCGAGACCGGCACCGACGTGCTCATGAACTATCTGCCGGTGGGCAGCCAGGAAGCGACCGAATTCTACGCCGAATGCGCGCTGGAGGCGGGCGTGGCGTTCGTCAACAACATCCCGGTGTTCATCGCCTCCAACCCGGAATGGGCGAAGAAGTTCGAGGATGCCGGCGTGCCGATCATCGGCGACGACATCAAGGCGCAGATGGGCGCGACGATCGTCCACCGCGTGCTGACCGATCTGTTCGCCAAGCGCGGGGTGAAGCTGGATCGCACCTATCAGCTCAACACCGGCGGCAACACCGACTTCCTGAACATGTCGAACCGCACACGGCTGAAATCGAAGAAGATCTCCAAGACCGAAGCGGTGCAATCCGTCGCCGCGGAACGGCTTGAGGACGAGAATGTCCACATCGGCCCGTCCGATTACGTGCCGTTCCAGAACGACAATAAGGTCGCCTTCATCCGCATGGAGGGCCAGTTGTTCGGCGGCGTGCCGATGAACCTGGAAATGCGCCTGTCGGTAGAGGATTCGCCGAATTCCGCGGGGGTGGCGATCGACATGATCCGCTGCGCCAGGATCGCCAAGGATCGCGGCGTCGGCGGCGTGATCGACGCGCCATCCGCCTATTTCTGCAAGCATCCGCGCGCGCAGATGACCGACGATCACGCGCACGAGGCGGTCGAGGCGTTCATCGCCGCCGCCTGAAGGCTGACGTGCCAGTGATCGACACCGCGATCCTGCTCGCCGCCGGGCAGGGCAGCCGGCTGCGCGACGCCGCGCCGCTGAAACCCTTGTGTCCGGTCGCTGGCGTGCCGCTGATCGACCGCGCGCTGACCTCGCTTGCCACGGCGGGGATCGCGCGGGCGATCGTCGTCACCGGCTATGAGGCCGATACGATCGAGGCACATCTGGCGGCGCGCGAGTGGCCGCTTGCGGTCGAGACGGCGCGGACAAGCGACTGGCGCCAGCCCAATGGCGTCTCCGCTCTCGCCGCCGCCGGGCTGATCGACGGTGAGACGCTGCTCGCAATGTGCGATCACATCGTCCAGCCAGCGCTATACGCCCGGCTGGCCGAGGCCGGCGCGGGCGGCGGGCTTCGGCTGGGCATCGACCGGCGGCTGGGGCATCCGTGGATCGATCCCGAGGACGTAACCTGCGTCGCGACCGAGGGCGACCGGATCGTGGGGATCGGCAAGGGGATGGAGCCGCACGATTGCTACGACGTCGGCGTATTCGCGGTGGCCCCGGCATTTTTCGATGCCCTGCGTGCTCTTGCCGAACCGTCGATCACCGAAGGCGTGCGCGCGCTGGCGCCGGACGGCAGCGCGCGCATCACCGATTGCAGCGACCTCGACTGGATCGATGTCGACGACGCCAAGGCGCTTACCGCGGCGGAAGCGTGGCTGACTGGCGCGTCGCGCGTTTGAACTGACGGGGTGCAATCACGACGAATCGGGGGAGCGCGTCGTCACCGCCTACTCCTCTTCGCGCCTTGACGAAGGCCGGGGCCAGATAGGAAAACGGAGCGAAGCGCCAACCAATTGTCGCCTTCCCACCTGGACCCCGGCCTTCGCCGGGGAGGTGAAATGGATGGCAGGTGGTGTTGGTCGATGCTCTGGAGCCTGCCCTTCCCCGTAATCGTGAGAGCGGAGAACGACGCGAGCCGCGTTGCGGCCCCTGATTCATGCCTTCGCGGAAATACTCGCCAATTCGTGGCCCTTGAACCGCTCGCGAAGCGCGGTCTTGAGCAGCTTGCCGGTGGCGGTGTGCGGCAGTTCCTCGACGAACACGATCTCATCGGGCAGCCACCATTTCGCGACATGGCCGGCGAGATGCGCCTGGATCGCCTCCGGCGTCACATCGCTGCCAGATTTGCGGACGACGATGAGCAGCGGGCGTTCATCCCATTTGGGGTGCGCGATGCCGATCGCCGCGGCCTCGGCAACGCCGGGACAGCCGACCGCCGCGTTTTCGAGATCGACCGAGCTGATCCATTCGCCGCCCGATTTGATCACGTCCTTGGACCGATCGGTGATCTGCATCGTGCCGTCGCCATGCAGCAGCGCGACATCGCCGGTGTCGAACCAGCCATCGGCATCCACCGCATCGGATTCGGCGCCGAAATAGCGCTTCACGATCCACGGCCCGCGAACCTGGAGACGCCCGGAGATCGATCCGTCGCGCGGCAGTTCGACGCCCTCGTCATCGACGATGCGCAGTTCGATCCCGAACGGCACCGCACCCTGGCGGCAGATGACGTCCAACTGCGCGTCGCGATCGAGATCGTCCCAATTAGGCCGCGGTGCGAGCGCGGTGGCGACCGGCGAGGTTTCGGTCATCCCCCACAAATGCGTCGGCTTGATGCCGAGATCGAGGAACCGGCCGAGCATGGCGCGCGGCGCGGCCGACCCGCCGACGGTGATCTGATTGAGGCTCGGCGGCACCGCTCCGCCGGCATCGATATGCTGGAAGAAGGCGAGCCAGACGGTCGGCACGCCGCTGCCCAGCGTCACCTGTTCGCGGTGCATCAGATCGCAGAGCACCGCCGCATCGTTGGTCTGCGAAAAGACCAGCGCCGATCCGGCAAGCGCAGCCGCGAAGGGCAATCCCCAGGCGGCGGCGTGGAACATCGGCACGATCGGCAGGATGGTGTCACGCGAGGACAGCCCCATCACCCAGGGCGCAGCGCCGTTCATCGCGTGGAGAACGGTCGAGCGATGCTCGTAGAGAACGCCCTTGGGATGGCCGGTCGTGCCGCTGGTGTAGCAGAGCATGCACGGTTCGCGCTCCGGTCCTTCGCGCCAGGCGTAGTCGCCGTCCTCGGCATCGAGCAGCGCCTCGAACGACCCGTCGTCAAAGGCGATGTACTGTTCGATCGCTGTCCACGTGGGCTTCAATCGATCGACGATCGGCTGAAACGCCTTGTCATACAGCAATACGCGGTCTTCGGCGTGATTGGCGATGTAGGTAAGCTGATCGTCGAACAGCCGCGGATTGATCGTGTGGACCACACCGCCCATGCCGATCGTTCCGTACCAGGCGACCAGATGGTGCGCATGGTTCATCGCCAGCGTCGCGACGCGATCGCCCGGCGCGATCCCCAGCCGTTCCAGCGCCTGCGCGAACTTTCGCGCGTCGCGGGCGATGCCGGACCAGGTCGTCCGCCCCTCGCCGCCATCGGCCCAATGCGTGACGATCTTGCGGGCAGCATGCTCCCGCGCCGCGTGATCGAGCAGCCGCGGCACGCGCAACTCGAAATCCTGCATTCCGCCCAGCATCACCGTCCCTCCCCGCCTCCCGGCGCGAGAGGCTATCCAACCAGCGCCAGCCTCATTTCGGAGGTCTTGAACGCGACATCGGCGATACCGTGCATTGCTTCGAGCCCGGCGGCAAGCTCCGCATCGAGCAGAAAATCGCGGCCCAGCAGCACCCGCGCTTCACCGCCATCCAGCAGCGGCGCACGCAACCGCAATTCGCCGCGCCCGCCGCGCGCGCCGGCGACCAGCTGAGCGATCGGCTTCAGCGCCGATGGATCGGTGACGAGCAATTCGATCACCATCCGCGCGCTCGTCGCCAGCGTTTCGAACGGCTGGATCCGCTTCACCGTGACTCGCGGGGTCTCTTCGCCGGGACGGCGATCGAGCTCGACCGTCAGCAGGCCGCAGCCACCGTTCTTGGCGGCTTCCTCGAGATCGGCCGCGACGGCATCGTCGAAACAGGTCGCGATGAACTGGCCGGTCGAATCGGACAGCGTCGCCATCATGTAGCGCCGCCCGCGTGCCGAGGTGCGCCAGCGCGCATCCTCGACCAGCGCCGCCATCGTCGCGCCGGTGCGCTGCCCCTCCGGGATCGGCAGCTCACCAAGCGCAGCATAGTTGCGCGCGCCGTGCATCCTCGCGAGCAGACGGTGGCGGTCGACCGGGTGCGCCGAGAAATAGAAGCCGAACGCTTCCTTTTCCTGCTCCATGCGCTCGGCGATCGTCCAGCGTGCGGTGGCGAGCGGCTTGATCGCCGCACCACCGGCGTCGCTTTCGCCGAACAGCCCCCCCTGCCCGCTGGTGCGCTGATCGTGCAGCCGCGCTGCGGTGGCGAGGATCGTTTCGGAAATCGCGGCGATGCCGGGGCGATTGAGATCGATCGTATCGAACGCGCCCGCCGCGGCGAGGGTTTCGAGCTGGCGCTTGTTCATCAGGCGCGGATCGATCCGCTTGGCGATATCGCCCAGTGACGCGAAGGCGCCGTTCGCGCGGCGCTCCGCGACCAGTTCCTCCATCGCGCGCTCACCCACCCCCTTGAGCGCGGCGAGCGCGTAGCGGACGGCATAATGCTCCTGCTCTGGCAGGGGCTCGGGGTCGCCGGCGCCGTGATCCGGCTCCTGGGCTCCCGCCTGCACGGGCGCACTGGATGGGGGAAGCGGCTCGACCGAGAAATCCGCCTCGCTGGCGTTCACGTCAGGCGGCAGGCACGCGACGCCGAGCCGCCGCATGTCGTCGACGAACACGCTGAGCTTGTCGGTCAGCGCCATGTCGAAGCTCATCGACGCGGCGTAGAATTCGGGCGCGTGGTGCGCCTTCAGCCAGGCCGTCTGATAGGTCAGCAAGGCATAAGCCGCGGCGTGGCTTTTGTTGAAGCCATAGCCGGCGAACTTGTCGATCAAATCGAACAGCTCATTGGCCTTGGCCGCGGGGATATTGTTGTGCTCAACGCAGCCCGTCACGAAGATCGCGCGCTGCTGATCCATCTCCGCCTTGATCTTCTTGCCCATCGCGCGGCGAAGCAGATCGGCGCCGCCCAGCGAATAGCCGGCCAGGATCTGCGCGGCCTGCATCACCTGTTCCTGATAGACGAAGATGCCGTAGGTTTCCTTGAGGATGCCTTCGAGCAGCGGGTGGGGATATTCGATCTCCTCCTGCCCGTTCTTGCGGCGGCCGAACATCGGGATATTGTCCATCGGCCCCGGCCGATAGAGCGCGTTGAGCGCGATGATGTCCTCAAACACCGTCGGCTTCACCGCGCTGAGCGTGCGGCGCATGCCCTCCGATTCGACCTGGAACACGCCGACCGTCTCGCCGCGCTGGAGCAGCTCGAACACGCCCGGATCGTCCATCGGCAAGGCGCTGAGATCGACCGTGATGCCGCGCTTCGCCAGCAGCTCGACGCCCATCTTGAGCACCGAGAGTGTTTTCAGGCCGAGAAAGTCGAACTTCACCAGCCCCGCGCCTTCGACATATTTCATGTCGAATTGCGTGACAGGCATGTCCGATCGGGGATCGCGGTAAAGCGGGACGAGCTGCGACAGCGGCCGATCGCCGATCACCACGCCGGCGGCGTGCGTGGAGCTGTGCCGTGGCAACCCCTCCAGCTTCATCGCGAGATCGAGCAGATGGCGAACGCCCGAATCGTTCTTATACTCGGCCGCCAGTTCGCTGACGCCGTTGAGCGCACGATCCAGCGTCCAGGGATCGGCGGGCAGATTGGGCACCAGCTTGGCCAGCCGATCGACTTGGCCATAGCTCATTTGCAGCACGCGGCCGGTATCCTTCAGCACCGCGCGCGCCTTCAGCTTACCGAAAGTGATGATCTGCGCGACCTGATCGCGGCCGTATTTCTCCTGCACGTAACGGATTACCTCGCCGCGCCGCGTTTCGCAGAAATCGATGTCGAAATCGGGCATCGACACGCGTTCCGGGTTGAGGAAGCGTTCGAACAGCAGGCCCAGTTGCAGCGGATCGAGATCGGTGATCGTCAGCGACCATGCCACCACCGAGCCGGCGCCCGAACCACGCCCCGGCCCCACCGGAATGTCATGATCCTTCGCCCATTTGATGAAATCCGCGACGATCAGGAAATAGCCGGGGAAGCCCATCTGGATGATGATATCGAGCTCGAACTCGAGGCGATCGGCATAGGCCTGGCGGCGTTCGTCGCTTAGGGGCGCGCCCTCCAACGCCGCGATCTTGGCGAGCCGCGCGGCCAGCCCGGCGCGCGCATCCTCGCGCAATTTGGTCGCCTCGCCCTCACGATCGCCAGCGAGGCTGGGCAGGATCGGCTTGCGCTTCGGCGCGGCGACGGCGCAGCGCTGCGCGACGACAAGCGTGTTGGCGATCGCCTCCGGCAGATCGGCGAACAGGTCGCGCATCTCGCGCGCCGGCTTCATCCACGCATCGGGCGAGGATCGGGGCCGATCGTCGCTGGCGATATAGCTGGAGCTGGCAATGCAGAGCAGCGCATCGTGCGCCTCGTTGAAATCCCGGTCGGCAAAGCAACAGGGATTGGTCGCGACCAGCGGCAGATCACGATCATAGGCAAGATCGAGCAGGTGCGGCTCCGCCCTGCCCTCGATCTCGTCGAGGCGGCGAGTCAGCTCGACATAGAGCCGATCGGGAAACAGCGCCTGCAAGCGATCGGCATAAGCGAGCGCGCGATCATGCTGTTCCTCGGCGAATAGGCGGGCCAGAGCGCCTTCGCGACCGGCGGTGAGCGCGATCAGCCCCTCGGTACGGCCCTCGAGATCGGCGAAATCGACATGCGCGGGCAGCTCGATCGGGCGATCGAGATGCGCCGCCGAGACGAGCGCGCACAGATTGTCATAGCCGGTCTCATCCTGCGCGTAGAGCGCGATCCAATCGAGCGGCGCATCGACGCCATCGGGCACGTCGGGCCGGCGAACGCCGAGCATCGCGCCGATGATCGGTTGCACGCCCGCGCCCCGGCACGCATCGGAATAGGCCATCGCCGCGTAGAGCCCGTTACGATCGGTGAGCGCCGCCGCCGGAAAGCCGAGTTCTTGCGCGCGCTTCGCGATCGCCTTGGGCTCGATGGCGCCGTCGAGCATCGTGTAGGAGGAGAAAATCCGAAGCGGAACGAAGGCGGAATGCGGCATTTCCCCACTATGCAGGGCCTTGCCGATTCTGTGAACCTGGTTTGGACGCGATGCTTCGGAACCCAAGCGCCGCTGCGTCGTTGCCTGCGACGAAGGGAGGCTTTTCATGGACGAATCGATTCGACGCGGACGAGACTCGGCAGGCGCCGGGTGGGGCTGGCTGATGGCTTATGGCGTGCTGTCGCTGTTGCTCGGTCTCGCCGCCTTCCTCTGGCCCTTCTCCGCTACCTTCGCTGCGACCGTGGTGATCGGCGCCTTCTTCCTGATCGCCGGTATCGCCTCGATCGCCGCGGGGTTGATGGCCGGCGCGCGCGAGGGGCGGTTCTACGCGATCCTGTTTGGCATCGTTTCGCTGTTCATCGGCGCGATCATGGTGTTCGATCCCGCCTCCGGCGCGCTGTCGCTGACGCTGGTCGTCGCGATCTGGCTGGCGGTGCGCGGCGTGATGGAGTTCCTGTGGGGCGTCCGATTCCCGCGCCATCGCGGCTGGATGATCGCGCTGGGTGTCGTCAACGTGATCCTGGCGCTGCTGATCCTGATGACGATTTCCTGGTCCGCGCTGACGCTGCCCGGCTATATCCTCGGCGTCAGCTTCCTGCTGGCCGGACTGGTGGAGGTGAACCGCGCGGTGCATCACCGCAAGGGCGCCGCCGCCTTTGCGGTGTAAGCGTTACAGCAGCTTCTCGATGTGCTTGACGATGTCATCGGGCTTGGTGGTCGGCGCGTAGCGATCGACGACCTTGCCCGAGCGATCGACCAGGAATTTGGTGAAGTTCCACTTGATTCCCTTCGATCCCAACAGCCCCGGCGCCTGATCCTTCAGCGCGACGAACAACGGATCGGCGGCATCGCCATTCACGTCGATCTTGGCGAAGACGGGAAAGGTGACGTCGTAGGTCAGCGAGCAGAAGCTGGCGATTTCGGCCGCGTCTCCAGGCTCCTGATGGCCGAACTGGTTGCAGGGGAAGCCCAGCACCTCGAACCCGCGATCGGCGAAGCGGCGATGAAGCGCCTCCAGTCCTTCATATTGCGGCGTGAACCCGCATTTCGAGGCGGTGTTGACGATCAACAGCACCCTGCCCGCATAAGCCGACAGATCGACATCCGATCCATCGGCGGCCTTGACGTGGAAATCGGTGATCCCGGTCATGTCATGTCTCGTTACGGCTGGCGAGATAATCGAGGTTGAGCTTCACGCCCGGCCATTCGTGCGCGAGAATGCTGTACACTGCCATGTCGCGGACATAGCCGGACGGCATCAGGCGATGGCCGCGGATCACCCCGTCGAGCCGCGCGCCGAGCCGTTCGATCGCACGGCGCGAGCGCTGATTCATCACATCGGTGCGGATTTGCACACATTGGCAGTCCATCGTCTCGAACGCCTGAGTAAGCAACAGCCGCTTCGCTTCGGTGTTCAGCGCGGTGCGCTGGACGCGCGGCGCGTAAAGCGTCGAACCGATTTCGAGCCGACGGTGCGGCTCCGCCATGCGCATGTAGCGCGTGGTGCCGACCAGCTCGTCATTGGCATCGAGCACCGCGAATGGCATCGCCCGGCCAACGTCCCGCTGACGCCACGTTTCCACCAGCCAGGCATCGATCGTGGCGGCATCCGGCACGATCGTGAAGAACAGCCGCATCTGTGGATGATTGAGCGCGGCGAGCAAGCTATCCCGGTCGCCCGGCACGAGGGGGCGCAACGTTGCGGCGCGCCCGACCAGCGTCGGCGTTTCGCGCCAGGCGTCGCTCACTCCAGCATGCCCTCATGGAGCCGGACCACGCGGTCCATCTTGGCGGCGATGCGTTCGTTGTGAGTGGCGACCAGCGCGGCCGAGCCTTCCTGGCGGACGAGGCGCAGGAATTCGGCGAATACGATGTCCGCCGTTTGCTCATCGAGGTTGCCGGTGGGCTCGTCGGCCAGCACCAGCGCGGGACGATTGGCGAGCGCGCGGGCGACCGCCACGCGCTGCTGCTCACCGCCCGACAGCTGCGATGGCCGGTGAGTCAATCGGTGGCCGAGGCCCAGCGCGCCGAGCAGCGTTTCGGCGCGCTGTTGCGCCTCGACGGGATCGATGCCGCGGATCAGCTGCGGCAGCACGACATTCTCGGTGGCGTTGAAATCGGGCAACAGGTGATGGATCTGATTGACAAAGCCGAGCTGTTCGCGGCGCATATCGGTGCGGCCCGCGGCATCGAGCTCCACGGCTTCGGCGCCGGCGATGCGGATCGAGCCGCCGAAACCGCCCTCTAGCAGGCCGACCGCCTGAAGCAGCGTCGATTTGCCCGATCCCGACGGCCCGAGCAGCGCGACGATCTCTCCTGGCGCGATTCGCAGATCAACGCCGCGCAGCACATCGATCGTCTGGCCGCCCTGTTCGAAGCTGCGGGTGAGCCCAGCGGTTTCCAGCACGGCGGCGGCGGGGGGGGCGTTGCCCATCATCGGATTACTCATAGCGAAGCACCTCGACCGGATCGGTGCTGGCCGCCTTGAACGCCGGATAAAGCGTCGCGAGGAAGCTCATCAGCAAGGCCACCACCACGATCGCCGTGATTTCCACCGGATCGGGCTTCGAAGGCAATTCGGTGATGAAACGGATCGAGGGATCCCAAAGATTCTGACCCGTCACGAACTGGACGAAGTTCACCACGCCCTGCCGATAGAACAGGAACAGGAAGCCGATCGCCAGCCCAAGCGCGACGCCGAGCACGCCGATCGCGGTGCCGACGGTCATGAAAATCCGGATCATCGCGCCGCGCGTCGCCCCCATCGTTCGCAGGATGGCGATATCGCGCGTCTTCGCCCGCACCAGCATGATCAGCGACGATGCGATGTTGAACGCCGCGACAAGGATGATGATGCACAGGATCGTGAACATCGCGACTCGCTCGATCTGAAGCGCCTTGAACAGCTCCGCGTTCATTTGCTGCCACGTCTGGATCACGCCGATCGTCTCGGTCTTCCGCGCGAGCGGGGCGAGAATCTGGCCGACGCGATCGGCATCGACCGTGTTGATTTCAACCATCCCCACCGAATCGCCGGTGAGCAGCAAGGTCTGCGCGTCGCTGAGCGGCATCAGCACATACGCCTTGTCGTAATCATAGACGCCGATCTCGAAGATCGCGCCGACGGTGTACGACACGCTTCTGAACATCGTGCCGAACGGAGTCGACGGCCCTTGGGGATTGATGATCGTGATCTGGCTGCCGACCTGCGCGCCAAGCGCTTCGGCGAGGCGCGAGCCGATAGCGACGACTCCGTTGCCGGGCTTGAGGCTGCTGAGCGAGCCCATCACCACCTTGCCGTCGATCGTCGGGTTGGTGACGATATCGCTGACCTGCATGCCGCGCAGCAGGATCGGCTCGGTACGACCATTGAGGCTGGCGAACAGCGGCTGCTCGATGAGCGGAATCGCGCTCGTCACGCCCGGCGTCGCCTTCGCTTGCGCCATCACCTGACGCCACTGCGGCAGCTGATTGTCGAAGCCCTGCACCACCGCCTGACCGTTGAGCCCGACGCTCTTTTCAAACAGCTCCGCGCGGAAGCCGTTCATCACGCTCATAACGATCACCAGGGCGGCGACGCCGAGCATCACCGCCCCGACACTGAAACCCGCGACCAGGCCGATGAAGCGTTCACCCTTGCCCGGCAGCAGATAGCGCCGTGCGATCATTCGTTCGTACCGAGAGAAAATCATGCCGTGTTGTGCCCTGCCCCCGGCGTATGCGATGCATCGCTCTAAGACGGGCGGCGCAGCGTGGCAACTCACCGGCGCGCTGTTGCGCAATCGCCACAGCGATCGGGCAATCGTTGCACAACGCACGCATTTACAGTGACAAGTCCACCGTGACGCCATAGCCTCGCTGATACTGAAGCTCAGGCAAAAGCCGGGTTCGGGGAAGTTGCCGCTCCGAGGTTCTAGCGACCATCGTCGTAGCGGAAACGAGACAAGGGGGCTGACGAGCAATCGTCACGCAGGCGCCCGGACCGGATAACGGTCCGGGCGTTTGTTTTTGGTCCGGTATCGACGATCGCCGACCCGGTTACATTTATCAGACCGAATGGTGGACGAAGCGCCCCTTCCCGCTTACGTAAGCGCCACTGTCGCGCCGCGGCGCGATCCGATCAGGAGAGCGCCGATGCAGGGTCCCTTCGTACGCCCCGATGTGAAGGCGTTCCTCGCCTATCTCGAGTCGGTGCCCGGCCCCAAGATGCACGAGATGGAAGCGCCCGCCGCGCGCCAGCTTTATGCCGCGATGAAGGACATTGCCGATCCCCCCGTCGGCGATCTTGCGGTGATCCGCGATCTGACCATCCCGGGCCCGGCGGGCGACATTCCGGCGCGGCTGTTCGATGCGCGCGAAAGCCGTGCGCCAGGCACGCTGATCGCTTTCTTCCACGGTGGCGGGTTCGTGATCGGCGACATCGAAACGCATGCCAGCTTCTGCGCGGAAATGGCGCGCGTGCTGGATCTGCCGGTCGTTTCGGTCGATTACCGGCTCGCGCCCGAGCATCGCTGGCCCGCCGCACCCGACGATTGCGAAGCGGCGGCGCGGTGGCTGGCGGAAAGCCCGGCCGCGCTGGATCGAACCGTCACCGCGCT
>JBQCEK010000321.1:0-2142 GCA_051960335.1 Sphingomonas sp. | reverse complement strand
TTTCGATGATCTCATCGCGACCGAATCGGAATTCGACGAACATGGCTGGCTCGGCGCGAGGATGATGGGCGACAACGTCTATGGCCCGGCGAAATTGCGTGCGATCGAGGCGTGGATGTCGGCCGAGAAGATCGATCGAACCAAGGCCCATATCCGCTTCTATTCGGATCACGTCTCCGATGCGCCGGTGCTCGGCTGGGCGGACGAGGCGTTTGCCGTCAACGCCCACGGCCCGCTCCGGGCGCTGGCGAAAAAGCGCGGCTGGCCGATCGTCGATTGGGAGCATTGAGCCGTCACGGCGCAGCCGGGCTTTCCTACAACGTCTTGTTCTGCTATTGTTCCAGCGTGTCGAAAGTCGCTCTTTCTCACCGTTGGGATGATCTGTGTCGATCAAGTCACGTTAGGAGCGGCGGTATTGCGGTTTACCGGAACTTTCGGGACTTTCGGCGGTGATCGAGGCGACGGTTACAGCAGCACATCCACGGCGTGGATCGCCAGCCCGACGAGGCCGCCGACGATCGTGCCGTTGACGCGGATATATTGCAGATCGCGGCCGACGGCGTTTTCAAGCCGGCGAGTGACGGTATCGGCATCCCAGGCGCGCACCGTTTCGGAAACCAGCCGGACAATGCCGTCGCCATAATCGGCCGCCATGCCCACTGCGGTGCGGCGGACGAAGCGGTTGATCGTCGCACGCAAACGTGGCTCGTGCTGCAACGTCTCGCCCAGCTGACGCAGCGCATCGCCGAATTGGCCGGCAAGCGCCGCGTCGGGCCCGCGCACGAGCCGGAGCAGACCCTTGCGGGCTTGCTCCCAGATGCTGAGCCACCATTGCTCGATCGCTGGATTGTCGAGAAACTCCGCCTTCATCCGCATCACGCGATCACGCATTTTCGGATCGTGCTGAAGGTCGTAGGCCAACAGCTCCAGCGACTCCTCCAGCTTGGCGCGGACGGGATGTTCGGGATTTTCCGTCATCTCGGCGATCAGCTTGTCGAGGCCGTCGATGATCTTGTTGGCCAGGGTCTCGTCGAGCCCGGTCCAGCGCATCACCGATCCCGCGCGCTGATGCACCATCTCGCGGATCAGATGCTCGTTGGCTGCCAGCGCGCCGTGCGCCCAGCGGATGGCGCTGTCGATCAGCGGCACGTGCCGCCGCTCGGCCATCGCAGCATGGAGCGCCTGCCCCAGCATCGGGGCCATGTTCATCTCGCGCAGCTGCCCGGCGAGCGCCGATTTGACCATGCCGCCGAGGCGTTTCTGATCGAGCGATTCGAGCAGGTCGGCGATCAATCGCGATGCGCCGCGCCATAACCGCCCTTGCTCCGGCGGCGCCGCCATGAACCGCCCGACGGCGCCGGCCACGTCCACCCGCCGCATCCGCCGCGCGACGACGGGCGGTATCAGGAAGTTGGCGCGCAGGAACGCCGCCAGCGTGTCGCCGATGCGATCCTTGTTACGCGGCACGATCGCGGTATGCGGGATCGGCAGGCCGAGCGGATGGCGGAACAGCGCGGTAACGGCGAACCAGTCAGCAAGGCCGCCGACCATTGCCGCTTCGGCGAAGGAGCGCAGATAGCCGAACCCCGGATGCTGATCGACCAGCGACCGCGCGACGAGATAGAGCGCCGCCATCACGACCAGCAATCCAGTCGCGACGATTCGCATCCGCACCAATCCCGGTGGGGGCGATTCGGTGCGGGAAGTCGGCGCGAACGGATTCATCAGCGAAACAATCCCTGAACGCAGGGAATGTTCAAGCATTGGTTTATTCCGCCGGCTGCGGCGCGTCCTCATCGCTGCCATATCCGATGGGACGCGGCCCCGGTCGCTGGTCGATGACGGGCGTACCCTCATCGCCCGGCTGGTAGCTCAGCAGGCGACGGCCGAGCCGCGGCCCGATCCAGCGCTCGGCGCCCACCGCCAGGCTGAACGCGGCCGGCACGATCAGCAGCGTCAGGACTGTGGAGAGCGTCAGCCCGCCGATCACGGTGATGCCCATCGGCGCGCGCCAGGACGAATCGCCGGACAGCGAGATCGCCGTCGGCACCATCCCGGCGACCATCGCCACGGTCGTCATCACGATCGGCTGCGCGCGCTTGTGGCCGGCTTCCCAGATCGCCTTATTCTTCGCCATGCCGT
>JBQCEK010000320.1:0-13217 GCA_051960335.1 Sphingomonas sp. | reverse complement strand
CCAGCAGCAGCATCGGTATGCCGCTGTCGGGCAAGGTCTGCCCGGCGTAGAATCCCGGCGCCATCACGGCGGGCGACGCCGGCTTGATCACCAGTTCCTCGTTGTCGAGCACCGAATCGACGGCAAGAGCGTAACTACCGCCCGCAACACTCACGATCACGAGCGTCGCCGGGTCCTCCCGGTGGCCGCCGTCGGGCCCGGCGAGGCCGAGCATCGTGCTCAGGTCGATCAGCGGTAATCGGCGATCGCGAACGGTCGCGATCGGCGTCGCGCCGAGCCGGTCGATGCGGACGGAACCGTCCGCGCGCACCCGGACGATCTCTTCGATCGCTTGGCGCGACATCGCGAAACGCTGATCGCCAGCGCCGATCACGATCGCCGAGATGATCGACAGCGTCAGCGGCACGTGGATCGTCGTCGTCAGGCCATGCCCGGTCCTGCTGGAAAGCTCGATGCGTCCGCCGATTTGTTCGATATTGGCGCGAACCACGTCCATGCCGACGCCGCGCCCGGAAACATCCGTCACTTCGTCCTTGGTGCTGAGCCCCGCTTCGAACACCAGATCCAGCTTCGCCTTATGCGAAAGCGCGCGCAGCTCGGCCTCGGAGCGACCGGCGGCCACGAGCTTGGTGACAACCTTGTCGACATCGATTCCCCGTCCGTCATCGGCGATCTCGATGATGATCTGGTTGCCCGATTGGCGCGCGGAAACGTTCAGCGCGCCGTTCTCGCGCTTGCCCGCGGCCCGGCGATCGAACGGCGCTTCGATGCCGTGATCGATCGAGTTGCGGATGATATGGCCCAGCGGGTCGCGCATCATCTCGATCATTTCGCGATCGAGCTCGACGTCGGCGCCCTCGATCGACAGCGCGACCGATTTGCCCAGGCTCGCGGCAGTATCGCGCACCATGCGGGGCAACGCCGAGAATAGCGCATCGATCTTCTGCATGCGCGTTCGCGTCACCGTGTCGCGCATTTCGGCGACCGTCAGTGACAGGCGCTCCAGCGACGCCTCGACCGCCGGATCGGGATCAGACTCTTCGCGCAACCGCCGGGCCAGCTCATTGCGCGCCAGCACCATGTCTGACATGCCACTCATCATCCGGTCGAGCAATTCGACCGATAGCCGCACGCTGCGAGTGGGCGCCCGCTGCGCGGCGGGCGCGACGGCCTGGACGGCGGTTTCGATCTTGCCCTCGATCGCTGCGATCAGGAGGTCTTCGCCCGAATCGTCCAGCGCGGCGCCGCCGTCGATCGCCTCGACGATTTCGCCGATTCGATCGACGATCCCCAGCACGGCGTTGACCAGCGCGGCATCGGGCACGCGCTCGCCCGCGCGAACCGCCGACAGCGCGTCCTCGGCGGCATGGCTCAGCCTGGCGAGGCGCGGCAGATCGAGGAAGCCGCAACTTCCTTTGACGGTATGTACGAATCGGAAGATCGCATCGAGCCGCGCACGATCGGACGGATCGGCTTCCCACGCGATGATCTCGCCCGACAATGCCTCCATCGTCTCGCGTGTTTCAGCGATGAATTCCTGCAGCAGGTCGTCCATGGTCCCCCGAGGCGCTTTTCGCGCGGAACCATGGGCCCAGAGCGGTTAAAGAGGCGTTTACCCGCGCTTCAACGCAGCACCGAACAGCAGCACATCAGCGTCCGGTTCCGAAACCTGGACGGCGCCCTGCGCTTCGACGGCAAGCGCATGCACCAGATGGGCGGCGACCGCGCGCGGCGTCATTTGGCCGTCGCCGGTTTCACCGAGCAGCGCCTGGCGAAGCTCGGCGTCGAGAATGATCCGCGGCCCGGCCGCGCGCACGACGATCTCCACCGAGCCGTCGTCACGCGTTTCCGCGCCGATATCCAGCTGCCCGCCGCGCACCAGCGCATCGCCGGCGATCAGCGCCAGGTTCAGCAGCACCTTGATCGCGCTTTTCGCCAACACCGGTTCCTCGACCAGCCATCCGACCTGCACGCGCTTGTTATCGCCGAACAATCCCTCGATCGCGGCGCGCGCTTCGCGCGTGTCCACCGTCTCGCCGAAGCCGCCGGCGGCGCCGAACGCCAGCCGAAAGAATTTAAGCTTGTTGGCCGAAGCGCGCGCGCTTTCGCCGAGCAGGTCGATGCAGCGCGCCCGCATCTCCGGGTCATGCTCCTCAGCCAGCAGCTCCAGCCCGTTGTTGAGCGCGCCCACCGGGCTGAGCAGATCGTGGCACAGCCGCGAGCACAACAGGCTGGCGAACTCGACCGAGCTGATCGTCATCCTCTAGCCTCTCCTGCAACGTCCTGTGGTCGCGCCCCTTCTGGCGAAGCGTCGCCCGGAGCGCAAGGCGAAGCCTCGACGTGATGCTCAACCGCATCGAATCGTCCATGCCGCTCGCCGCCATCCACCGCGCGCCACAGCGCGATGCCGTCTTGCGCGGCGATCAGCCAGAGCATGCCGTCAGCCGCCGCCGCATCGGCGTCGCGCCGGGAGGGTTCGACCGATCCGTTCGGGTGCGAATGATAGCAGCCGACCAACGCGGGACCGCCCAACCGCATGCCACGATAGGCCGCGATCAGCGCGCGCGGATCGATCTCGAATGTCTGCGTGGGATCGACGGCGACATTCTCGCAGCACTCGGCCCGGTCGATCCGCCCTTCGCCGCCGAACAGCAACCCGCAAGTCTCGACCCCCGGCGACGCGCGGCAGTCGGCCATGATCTGTTGCAGCGCAGCACTTGAAATTCCAACACTCATGCCCATCTCGCTACGGCATGATCCGGGGGGATTCCATCGTTGATGCGCACATCGCGGAAGAGGCCGACGGCTGGCGTCTCGATCGTGCGCTTGCCGATGCGGTGCCCACGCTGTCGCGTGAGCGGGTGAAGGCGTTGATTTCCTCGGGCAAGGTTACCGATCCGAGCGGCGCGCTGGTGCGCGACCCGGCGAAAAAGGCGATCGGCGGCCAAAGCTATGCCGTTTCGATCCCGGCGCCGACGCCCGCGCACAACGAGCCGCAGGACATCGCGCTCGACATCGTGTTCGAGGACGATCATTTGCTGGTGATCGACAAGCCCGCGGGTCTTGTCGTCCATCCCGCCGCCGGTAATCCGGACGGGACGCTGGTCAACGCGCTGCTTCACCACTGCGCCGGTCGGCTGTCGGGCATCGGTGGCGTCGCGCGGCCGGGGATCGTCCACCGGATCGACAAGGATACGTCCGGCCTGATGGTCGTCGCCAAGACCGATCGGGCGCATGAGGGCCTTGCGAAGCAATTCGCCGTCCATTCGATCGATCGCCGCTACAAGGCGATCGTCGCTGGTCGTCCCGGCCCGCCGGACGGCACGGTGGATGCGCCGCTCGCAAGGTCGCCGGCCAATCGCAAGAAGGTCGCGATCGTCGGCTCCGGCAAGCGCGCGGTCACGCATTACCGAACGATCCGGCCGCTGCGCGAGGCGACGCTGGTCGAATGCCGGCTCGAAACCGGGCGGACCCATCAGGTCCGCGTGCACATGACGTCGATCGGGAACCCGCTGCTCGGCGATCCCGTTTATGGCAGGACGAAGCCGGCCCATCGGTCGATCCTGGAAACGCTGCATTTCAAGCGGCAAGCCTTGCACGCCGCGCATCTGGGGTTCATCCACCCCATCGAAAGCAACGCTTTGTCGTTCGATAGCGAAATGCCTGCTGACATGCAGGAACTGTTCACGTCACTTATCGTATAGGTTGCAGGCGAAAACGCTTTGCGCATTCGCCGGTTTAAGGGAGAAACGATCATGGCCAACCGCAGCAACGTCCCCGCGACGATCCCCGCGCTCGGCGGCGAAGCGAGCCTCAATCGCTATCTCTCCGAGATCAAGAAATTCCCGATCCTCAGCCCCGAGCAGGAATATATGCTCGCCAAGCGGTTCGAGGAACATGGCGACACCGATGCGGCCGCGCAGCTGGTGACGTCGCACCTGCGCCTCGTCGCCAAGATCGCGATGGGGTATCGCGGCTACGGCCTGCCGGTGTCAGAGCTGATTTCGGAGGGCAATATCGGCCTGATGCAGGGCGTGAAGAAGTTTGAGGCCGATCGCGGCTTCCGCCTCGCGACCTACGCGATGTGGTGGATCCGCGCGTCGATCCAGGAATTCATCCTGCGCAGCTGGAGCCTGGTGAAAATGGGCACCACCGCCGCGCAGAAGAAGCTGTTCTTCAATCTTCGCCGGATGAAGGCCAAGCTCGATGCGTTCGAGGACGGCGATCTGAAGCCGGAGGACGTCGCCAAGATCGCGCACGATCTGGGCGTCACCGAAGAAGAGGTGACGAGCATGAATCGCCGCATGGCGATGGGCGGCGATACGTCGCTCAACGTGCCCATGCGTGAGGATGGCGAGGGCCAGTGGCAGGATTGGCTGCAGGATGATGCGCCGTTGCAGGACAAGGTCGTCGCCGACGCCCAGGAGGCGGACGTCCGCCACGACATGCTCGTCTCCGCGATGGAAGATCTGAACGACCGCGAGAAACATATCCTCACCGAGCGCCGACTGACCGACGATCCGAAGACGCTGGAGGAGCTCAGCCAGGTCTACGGCGTCTCGCGCGAGCGGGTCCGCCAGATCGAGGTGCGCGCGTTCGAGAAGCTGCAGAAGGCGATGATGCGTCTCGCTGGCGAAAAGCGGATGCTCGTCGCGGCGTAACGCGCCGCCGCCGGACGACGGTGTCGGCGGGCGGCCCGCCCCAACGGGGCGAGCTGCCGCTATTTCGTTCGCGTCCGCCAAACATCGCGGCTTCCCCGTCCGCCATGAATGTGGTTGAAACGTCGCATGCCGCTCTTCCGCCGCGCGCCTCGAACCGCCCCGCGCTCACTTCCCGCCCGGATGATCCGTCTGCTGTTCAGGATCATCATCTGGTTCGTCGTGATTTCGATCGCCTGGGTAGGCATCTATCGCTTCGTCCCACCGCCGGTGACGTTCACGATGCTCGGCAACGCGCTCGACGGGCGCGGCATTCACAAGGATTGGATGCCGCTGTCGAAGATCGATCCCGATATGGCCCGCGCGGCGATCGCCGGCGAGGATGCGCGGTTCTGCGAGCATCACGGGTTCGATTTCATCGCGCTCCAGAAAGCCTATCACCATAATGAGCGCGGCGGTCGGATTCGCGGCGGCTCGACGATCAGCCAGCAGACCGCGAAGAATGCGTTTCTGATCCAGGGCGGCGGCTATGTCCGCAAGGCGTTCGAGGCATGGTTCACGGTTCTGATCGAGGCGCTGTGGGGCAAGCACCGGATCATGGAAGTCTATCTGAACGTTGCCGAGACGGGGATCGGCACCTACGGCGTCAATGCGGGCGCGCAGCGCTATTTCCACCATGACGCCTCGCACCTCACCGCCACCGAAGCCGCGCGGATCGCCGCGATCCTGCCGCTGCCCAAGAAGCGCGGCGCGATCGATCCGCATGGTTTCACAAGGCGATACGGCAATTCGATCGCCGCCCGCGCGACCGTCGTGCGGTATGACGGGCTGGACGCCTGCGTTCGCTGACGTCCAGCCGCCCTAGCGATTACTGATTGGTCGCGCTGTCCGCCGCGCGCTCGGCAGAATCGCCGACCTTCTGTGCGCCATCGGACACGCTTTGTGCCGCGGACGTGATCGCGCTGGTCTTCAGATTGTCGTTCTGGCTCTTGTTGTAGAAATAGAAGACGCCGACGATCACCAGGATCAGCACGGCAAGGCCGATCAGCACGGTGCCGCCACCGCCGCCGCGCCGTTCGATGACGGTGGTATGCGTTTCCGTGGCGCGCGGCTCCGCCGGCGTTTCGACAATTCGTTCTTCCTCGACCATGACACCCTCCTGTTTTTGTTGAGTGTCGAGAACGAAATGCCTGACGCGCTTGTTCCGTCAGCGAAAGCAATCAGAACGGCAGCTTGAAACCCGGCGGCAACGGAATGCCGCTGGTCAGCTTGGCCATTTCCGCGCTGGACGCCGCATCCGCCTTGGCGCGCGCATCGTTGATCGCCGCCGCGATCAGATCCTCCAGCATCTGCTTTTCGCTCGGCTGAAGCAGCGATTCATCGATCTCCACGCCGATGATCCGGCCCTTGGCCGATGCCTTGATCTTCACCATGCCGCCGCCGGCCGCGCCTTCGACCTCGATCTTGTCGAGCCCGTCCTGCGCCTTGGCCAGCTCGTTCTGGACGTTCTGCGCCATCGCCATGATGTCTTCGATATTGTTCATGCGGTGATACTCCGTTGATCGCTCGTCCAGGTTTCGAGTTCGGCGTCGGGAAACGCCTCGAACGCCGCCTTGACGATCGGGGTCTGTAGAATAGCATCGCGGGCGTCGGCCTCGCGCTGCTGTTCGGCTTCGCGCGGCGTGGGCGCGCCGGGCGCATCCTCCACGCTGACGCGCCACGGCTTCTCGGTGATCCGGTTGAGCGCATCGGCGAGATCGGGGACGAGATCGGCCGGCAGCGGCTTCGACGAGCTGAGCACCAGTTCCTGCGATCCGCACCGCACCACACGCGCGGAAATCCGCAGTTTTTCGGCCAGTCCCAGCTCGCGATTGTCGGCGAGCAGCGCCATGATTCCCGTCAGCGTATCGGGCAGTGCGGCGCTGGCCGCCGAGGCGGAGGGCTCAGCCGTCGGCGCGGGAGCCGCCGGCGCCGAGCCCGCACCGTCACCGTTCGCGATCCGCCGCGCCAGCTCGCCTGGATCGGGCAGGCTGGAGGCATGGATCACGCGCAGCAGCGCCATTTCGCCCGCCTCGATCGGCAGCGCGGCGCGAGCGACTTCGTCATGCCCCTTGAGCAGCAGCTGCCACAGCCGGTGCAGCGCCTGAAACGATAGCTTGCCCGCCCAATCGGCGAACGCCGCCCGTTCCTCGGCAGGCTGCGCCGCATCGGGCGGCGTGCCCAGCTTGACGAGCGTGATGCCGTGCACCGCCTCCAGCAGCGCGCGCAGCACGCTCTGCGGATCGACGCCATAATCATATTGCCGGCGAAGCGCCGCCAGCGCGCCCGGCCCATCGGCCGCGAGGATCAGCCCCATCAACTCGCGAATCGCGCCGCGATCGGAGAGGCCGAGCATCTCGCGCACCTGATCGGCCTTGACGCCGCCGCCTTCCATGCCGGCATGGGCGATCGCCTGATCGAGGATCGACAGGCCGTCGCGCGCCGATCCTTCCGCCGCTCGCGCGATCAGCGCCAGCGCCTCGGGCTCGGCCGCGACGCCTTCCTGCTCGGCCACCCAGGCGAAATGCGCGCCCAGCTTGTCCGACGGAATTCGCCGCAAATCGAATCGCTGGCAGCGCGACAGCACCGTCACCGGCACCTTGTTGACCTCGGTCGTCGCGAACAGGAACTTCACATGCTCGGGCGGCTCCTCAAGTGTCTTCAACAACGCATTGAAAGCGTTCTTCGACAGCATGTGGACTTCGTCGATGATGTAGATCTTGTAGCGCGCCGACACCGCCGAATAGCGCGAGGCATCGATGATCTCGCGGACGTCGTCCACGCCGGTATGGCTGGCGGCGTCCATCTCGATCACGTCGATATGCCGCCCCTCGGCGATCGCGCGGCACGGCTCGCACACGCCGCACGGATCGATCGTCGGGCCGCCCTGCCCGTCCGGGCCGATGCAGTTGAGCGCCTTGGCGATCAGCCGCGCGGTCGATGTCTTGCCGACGCCGCGGACCCCGGTGAGCAGGAAGGCGTGCGCCAGCCGGCCGCGATTGATCGCATTGCCCAGCGTCGTCACCATCGCATCCTGACCGATCAGTTCGGAAAAGGTCTGCGGCCGATATTTGCGCGCCAGAACGCGGTACGCTTCCGCCTTGGCCGGCTGTGCCGGCTCGCCGAGATCGAGGGAATCGCTCATCGCACGCTATCTAGGCATGCGCGCGTCGGATGTCGAAGGCGGATGCGCTTCGCGAGGTGAAGTGGAGAAAGTGGAGAGTGTCGCGCGGTTTCGCCGAGACCCGCGCCGCGGCCGACGAATCGGGCGCGGCTGGGTGGTCGATGATCATGGTTTGTTCTTTAGCAGAAGGGGGCGTTGTAGGAAAGGATGGGTTTCCCACCGTCACCCCGGACTTGTTCCGGGGTCTGCCGCGCCGCGCGTAAATCGGTCTCGGATCCGGGTGCATAGCGGATGCCGGGACAAGCCCGGCACGACAGGGAGAAATGTGGTGGGCGCGCGTCGCGTCGCGGCTGAGCCGCGCCGTCGGTCGGCGCTTTTGCGCCGCCGGCCGTGCAAGCCGCTCGTCGCGATTTAGCTGGCGCTAAATCTTGGCGGCTTGCGGTGGGAGCCGGAACGACCCGTGGCGAAATCGTTGCGGCTGCTTCCTTCCGGACCTGACCGGGTTGGCGACGACCACGTCCGCCCGACTCCCGCTGCGCATATGGCGAAGCCGGGCGGCGTGTTCAAGCCATTACCAGCGCACGCGCACCTTATGGCAGCGACGGACCTTGTGATGATGGACCCAGGTCGTCTTGCACACCGTCTTCGTTCGCCAGCCGTGACGCGGGGCGGCCGATGCCATCGATAACGGGGCGAGCGCCGCGGTGGCGACCAGACCAGCGGAAACCAATGCGAGCATCTTCATTCGTCGTTCCTTTCCCTGGATAACCCTGTTTCCCCCAGCCTCACCCGATCGTCCATGACGCACGGCGCGATCGGGCGCAGGTTCGATCAATACCAGACGGTGTGGCAGCGGCGGACGCGCCGGTGGTGATACCAATGCGTGTTGCAGACGACGCGGCGATGCCGCCCGTGGCGATAGCCGTGGCGCACCACATGGCGCGTGACGATCCGTTCATGGACCACCCGGTGCTGCGCCGATGCGGCGCTGGGCGCCAGGCTGGCGGCGGCGACAAGCCCGGCGGCGAGACATGCGAACATCCTCATGCTTTTCGATCCTCTCTCTAAACGACGCGGCGGAAGCGTAATGTTCTAACGTCGCGACTGTTCCCCGAAGACGTTCGGATTCGGCACATTCGCGCCCCTGCGCGGCAATCAGCCCAGCGCCGCGACCACCGCGCGCGCCACATCCGCATGCACCGCGTTCACGGCATCATCGGCCAGCCCCGGCGCATCGAGATAGCTGGCGATCAGGATCGGCGCGCGGTGCGGCGGCCAGGCGATGGCGATGTCGTTCACCTTGCCGTCACCGCTGTTGCCGGTCTTGTCTCCGGCGCGCCAGGACGGCGGCAGGCCGGCACGGAGCTTCGCCTTGCCGGTTTCGCACGCGATCATCCAGGCGGCGAGTTGATTGCGGCTCGCCGGTGTCAGCGTGTGGCCGAGCAGCAGCGCGCGAAGCAGATCGACCATCGCATCCGGCGTCGTCGTATCATGCACCTCGCCGGGGCCGACCCGGTTGAGCGCGGTTTCATAATGATCGAGCCGCGAGACGGGATCGCCGGCGCGGCGCATGAAACGCGTCAGCCCGGCGGGGCCGCCGATCCGCTTGAGCAGCAGATTGGCGGCGCTGTTATCGCTGAGTTCGATCGCACCCGCGCAGGCTTCGCCGATCGTCAGGCTGTGCGTCGCCAGATGCTGCTTCACCGCCGGCGCGTAATCGAGCACATCGGCCTGGGTGAAGGCGATCGGCGTGTCCAGCGTCAACGCCCCGGCGTCGACTCGCGCCAGCACCGCGGCGGCCAGCGGCACCTTGAACGTCGAGCACAATGCGTAGCGCGATCCGGCATCGACCCCGATCCGCCGGCCGCTGCCGGTATCGAGCGCGGCGACGCCAAGCCGCCCGCCGCTGCGCCGCGCGATCGCGGCGAGCGTAGGGGTATCGATCGATTTGCCCGTCGCGATCGCGGCCGGAATCGCGCTGAACGCGGCGAGCCCGGCGAGCAGCGTGCGGCGATCGACCATCACCGCCCCCGCATATCGCGCGCGGCCGGCGGCAGGCGCACCGTCAGCCCGTCGAGCGCGTCGGTCAGCTCGATCTGGCAGGCCAGCCGGCTCGTCCGCGTCGCGCCCATCGCAAGATCGAGCATATCCTCTTCCTCCTCGCTCGCGGGCGGCAGGCGGGCGAAATCATCGGCGGCGACGATCACATGGCAGGTCGAGCACGCCATCTGGCCCTCGCACGTCCCCTCCAGCGGCTGGCCATAGGCCTGGGCGAGATCGAGCAGCCGATCGCCGGGCGATCCGCGCGCTTCCTCCACGCTATGGCCGTCGGCACTGACGAAGCGGACGGTGATCATGCGGCGACGCGCTGGGCTTGCGCGGCGGCGGCGATACGGTCGATCGCGTCGGTCAGGTCATCCTCCGTCGTGTAGCGGCCGAAGCCGATGCGAATGCTCGATCGCGCTTCGGCATCGGAAAGCCCGATCGCACGAAGCACATGGCTCGGTCGCCCGGAACCGCTGGCGCAGGCCGATCCGGCGGAAAAGGCGATGTCGCGCAAATCCGACATCAGGCGGGCGACGTCCAGCCCCTCGCGGCGGATGTTGAGATTGCCGTGGTAGCGGGGGAACGCCGCGCCGTTGAGACGCCATTCTCCGTGCGACGCTTCGCGCTGCGCACCCACCCCCACCCCCCCCCTGGGAGGGAGGAGAGTTAGGGAGAGCTTCTCTATCGCCGCCTCCCACAACCGCTCGACATGCGCCGCATCCTCATCGCCCCGTCGCGCCATCAGCGCCGCCGCCACGCCGAACCCCGCGCATAGCGCCGGTGACAGCGTGCCGGACCGTCCGGGCGCTTCCTGCCCGCCGCCGTGAAGCAGCGGCGCGAGCGTCACGCCATCGCGACTCCACAGGGCGCCGATGCCCTTCGGCCCATGAATCTTGTGCGCCGACACCGCGACCAGATCGCATTTCGGCGGCACGGGCACGCGGCCATAGCCTTGCACCGCGTCGCACAGCATCAGCGCGCCGGCCTCATGCGCGAGGCGCGCCAGCCCGGCGATCGGCTGGATCACGCCGACCTCGTTGTTGACCAGCATCGCGGCGACCAGCCCGGTGCCCGGCACGATCGCGGCACGGGCGGCGTCCAGATCGACCAGTCCGTCGCGGCCGACCGGCAGGATGGTCACCGCCCTCCCCTTCGCGCGCTCCGCCTCCACCGTGTCGAGCACGGCGGCATGTTCCGTCGCGATCGTCACGATCGGGCCGGTGGTGCCCTTGATCGCCCAGTTGAGCGCCTCGGTCGCGCCGCTGGTGAAGGCAAGGCGCCCGCCCGGCGGCAACAGCGCGGCGATCTGATCGCGCGCATGCTCGACCGCAGCCTTCGCCGCGCGGCCCTCGCGGTGCGGCGAATGCGGATTGGCGTGCTGCGCCTCGAGCCACGGCAGCATCGCGGCGAGCGCTTCGGGCGCAAGCGGCGTCGTCGCCTGATAATCGAGATAGGTCATGCCGCGAAGCTGCGCGTTTCGCGCGCGGCCTGACGCCACGCCTGGACGAAGCGATTGACGTCGGCCTCGCTCGTCGTCCGGCCGAAGCTGACGCGAACGACCTCGCGCGAGGCCGCCTCGGCCCAGCCCATCGCGGCGAGGACATGGCTTGGCTTCATGCTGCCGCTGGCGCAGGCGCTGCCCGCCGAAACCGAGATGCCGGCGAGATCGAAGCGGATCAGCTGCGCCGCGGCGGCGACGCCCGGCATTCGGTACGATCCGATCGCGGGATGGCGCGGCGCCGCGGCGGCGACCACCGCGCCGCCCGAGCGGGTGATCGCATCGTCGAGCAGCGCCCGCAGGCGCGCCATCGTCACGACATCCTCCGGCTCGGCAAGCGCGGCGGCATAGCCCAGCGCACCCGGCAGATTCTCCGTGCCGGGGCGGTAGCCGCGCTCCTGTCCGCCGGTCGGGGCGAGCGTCCCGAGATCGCGGACCAGCAGCGCGCCGATTCCGGGCGGCCCGCCGCGCTTGTGCGCGGAAAGCGCGACGAAATCGGCCGCCGCCACGCCGTCGTCGTCAACCGCGGCCGGCATCTGCGCGGCATCGAGCAGCAGCAATCCGCCGGCCGCATGAACGGCATCGGCAGTCGCGGCGACCGGCTGGCGGACCCCCGTTTCGCTGTTCGCCCATTGCACGCAGACGAGCGCGCGGCGCCCCACCGCCAGCGCCGCATCGAGCGCGGGCATATCGACCAGGCCGTCACGATCGACGGCGATCGTTTCGAGCGCCGCCCCCGCGCGCAGCACCGCATCATGCTCGACCGCGCTTGCCAGCCGGCGATCGACCGAGGCGCGGTTGAGCGCGATCGCCAGCGATTCGCTCGTCCCGCTGGTCAACAGGGTTTCGCCGCGCCAGCCGTAAGCCGCCGCGATCCGCCGGCGCGCGTCTTCCAGCGCAGCGCGCGCGGCGCGCCCCTCGGCATGCGGCGACGACGGATTGGCCCAGCGCGCCATGCCTTCGGCGACGGCCGCGCGCGCCGCAGCGGTCATCGGCGTGGTCGCGGCATGATCCAGATAAAGACGGTCGGCCAAGCGACGCTCCGACATGATTGCGAAATGATCGTTCCCGCTTATATAGCCACCACGTTTTTTCGCGCCACCGCGCGCGCCAACACATCCGCAGGTCCCATGCCCGAAGTCATTTTTCCCGGCCCCGAAGGCCGTCTCGAAGGGCGTTTCGCCCCCGCCCCCCGTCCGCGCGCCCCCGTCGCGATGATTCTTCATCCGCATCCGTCGAGCGGGGGCACGATGAACAATCGCATGGTGATGGAGCTCTACAAGACGTTCCAGCGCCGCGGATTCGCCACGCTCCGGTTCAATTTCCGCGGTGTCGGCAAGAGCCAGGGCGTGTTCGACAACGGCATCGGCGAGCTTTCCGACGCGGCCAGCGCGCTCGATTGGGTGCAGAGCTTCCACCCCGAGGCGCAGACGACGTGGATCGCCGGCGTCAGCTTCGGCGCGTGGATCGGCATGCAGCTGCTGATGCGCCGGCCGGAGATTCGCGGCTTCATCTCGATCGCGCCGCCCGCGAACATGTATGATTTCACCTTCCTCGCGCCTTGCCCGTCGTCCGGGATCATCATCCAGGGTGAGGCGGACGAGGTGGTTCAGCCGCTCGCGGTGCAGAAGCTCGTCGATAAGCTGCGCACGCAAAAGCACATCACGATCCATCATGACGTGATCCCGCGCGCCAATCACTTCTTCCAGGACGAGATGCCCGAGCTGATGCAGTCGGTGGACAATTACCTCGACATGCGGCTCGATCCGAACTCGCCGATCAAGTGATGGTCGTCGCAGCCGATTAGCGGAACGCTAATCGGCGCCTCGGCGGCAACCTGGGCCGGCGGCGC
>JBQCEK010000319.1:0-6357 GCA_051960335.1 Sphingomonas sp. | reverse complement strand
GCGAGCCGCCGCCGCGTCAGCTCATCGACGACGCAGGCGTGCAGATCGGTCGCCGGATCGAAAGCGGTCGCCGGCGCCGAAATCGCGATGCGTGAGGTGATCGCGCCCGCCTCGAACCGATCATCGATCGCAGCGGTGAACAGCATGGTTTCCATGCCACGCTCGCGATAGTTGAAATCGGCCTGCAACAGCGTGGTCGATTTGCCCGCATTCATCGAGGCGTAGTAGAAATAGAGCTTGGCCATGCGCCCTCATGGCCGAAGCCCGCGGCTTGATCCAGAGGTCTCCCCCGACCCCCAGCGAAAGCTGGCGTCCTGTGCCGCACGCACTCGGCTGTGATCGGGGAAGATCCCGGCTTTCGCTGGAATGATGTGCCTGGGTCAGCCGGGAAGCGCGGATCGCTCCCCGGCCGATGCTTCTTACCAGATATGCACGCGCTGATCGGGCGGCAGATACAGCTTGTCGTCAGGCTTCACGTCGAACGCCGCATACCAGGCATCGACATTGCGGACGACGCCATCAACGCGGTATTTCGCCGGGCTGTGCGGATCGGTGAGCAGGTGCTGGCGCTGCGCATCTTCGCGGGTTTTCGATTGCCAGGCTTGGGCAAAAGACAGGAAGAAGCGCTGATCGCCGGTCAGCCCGTCGATCACCGGCGCCTTGCCATGCTTGGCCTGATAGCGCTGGAACGCGGCATAGGCCGCCTCGATGCCGCCGAGATCGCCGATATTCTCGCCCATCGTCAGCTGGCCCTTGATGTGCGTGCCGGGGATGGGTTCATAGGCGTCATACTGCTTGCCAAGCGCGGCCGTACGCTCGGTAAATGCCTTCTTCGAGGCGTCCGTCCACCAGTTCTCGAATTTGCCGTGCGGGCCGAACTGGCTGCCCTGATCGTCGAAACCGTGGCCCATTTCATGGCCGATGATCGCGCCGATCGCCCCGTAATTGACCGCCGGGTCCGCATTCGGATCGAAATAGGGCGGTTGCAGGATCGCGGCGGGGAAGGTGATCTGGTTGGCCAGCGGATTGTAATAGGCATTCACCGTCTGCGGGGTCATCTCCCACAGCGTGCGATCGACCGGCTTGGGGAAGCGCGACAGCTCCAGCTGATGCTCGAATTCGTCGGCGCGCATCGCGTTGCCGAGCAAATCGTCGCGATCGACCTTCATCGACGAATAGTCGATATAGGTCACCGGATGGCCGATCCGCGGTTCGAACGCCGCGAGCTTGACGAGCGCGGCCTTGCGCGTCGCATCGTCCATCCAGGTCGAGCCCGAGATGCGCTCCTGATAAGCGGCCTGCAGATTCGCGATCAACTCGCTCATCTGCGCTTCGGCGGCAGGCGGATAATATTTGGCGACATAGAGTTTGCCGACCGCCTCGCCCAGCGCGCCGTTGACGAGCTGCACGCCGCGCTTCCAGCGGTCGCGCTGCTGCGGCACGCCGGACAGCGTCTTGCCATAGAACGCGAAGCTCGCCTCGTCGAAGGCCTTGGGCAGGAACTGCGCGTGATCGCTGATGAAATGGAAGGTCATATAGTCCTTCCACGTTTCGAGCGGCGTCGCGGTCAGCAGCTTGCCCTCGGCGGTAAGCGCGGTGTTGTTCGCCATCAGCACCTTGGGCGACGATTCGACGCCCGCGGTCTTGAGCATTAGCGCCCAGTTGAATTCCGGCGCCTTGGCCTCCAGCCCGGCGACGTCCTCGGGATCGTTCAGCTTGGCGATGTCGCGGCTCTGCTCGGGTGACCATTGCACCTTTGCCATTTCGGTTTCGAGCGCGAAGATGCGGTCCGCCTTGGCGCTCGCATCGGCGATGCCGGCCATCGTCAGCATCTGTTCGATATAGGCGCGATAGGCCTTGCGGAAGCCGTCGTATTTCTCGCCTTCGAGCAGATAATTGTCGCGCGCCATGCCCAGCCCGCCCTGGCCCGCGATCGCGGTGTAGTGCGTCGGATCGGACAGGCTGGGCAGGATGCCGATGCCGACAGGGCCGGCATAGCCGGTGGTGGCGAACAGCGTCTGCAGGTCGTCGAGGTTCTTCACCGCGTCGATTCTGGCGAGATAGGGCTTCAAGGGCGCGGTGCCCTTGGCCTCGATGCCGGCGGTGTCCATCCAGCTGGCGTAGAAATCGCCCACCTGCTTGCCGGTCGCGCCATATTGCGCGGGGTTGGCGGCCATATCGTCAAGGATCTTGCGGACGTTGGCTTCCGCTTCATCGCTCAGGATGTTGCCATAACCGACCGACGTCTTGTCGGCCGGGATCGGCGTCTTCGCCGCCCAGGCGCCATTGGCATATTCCCAGAAGTCGTCGCCGGGCTTGACCGCCGTGTCATGCGACGTGAGATCAAGACCGAACGCGCCGTAACGCGCGTGCGGCGCGGTCTGCGCCGTCGCAACGGTCGCGGTCGCCAGCGCCAGGCATGCAGCCGACATGCGGACAAACGTTTTGATTTTCACGATAAATCCCCACCCTGAATGTGTATTGCATCACTATAACGCCAATTTCACGGCGAGCAAGCCGGCTTGGTGTTGATCGAGGTCATCCCACGCGATTGGCGATCAGGTCTTCGACCACCGCCGGATCGGCCAGCGTCGATGTGTCGCCAAGACTCGATGTGTCGCCCTCGGCGATCTTGCGCAGGATGCGGCGCATGATCTTGCCGCTGCGCGTCTTGGGCAGGCCGGGCGCGAACTGGATCGCATCGGGCGTGGCGATCGGCCCTATTTCCTTGCGCACCCAATCGCGCAACTCGCGGCGAAGGCCATCGTCCGCAGCGACGCCGCTGTTGAGCGTCACATAGGCGTAGATGCCCTGGCCCTTGATGTCGTGCGGCATCCCGACCACTGCAGCTTCGGCGACCTGCGCGTGCAACACCAGCGCGCTCTCGACTTCTGCGGTGCCCATGCGGTGCCCGGAGACGTTGATCACATCATCGACGCGGCCCGTGATCCAGTAATAGCCTTCCTCATCGCGTCGGCATCCGTCCCCGGTGAAATATTTGCCCGGATAGGTGCTGAAATAGGTCTGGAAGAAGCGATCGTGATCGCCCCATACGGTGCGCATCTGGCCGGGCCAGCTCGCCGCGATGCACAGATTGCCCTCGGCCGGATTGCCGGTCTGCACCATGCCCCCGGCATCGACGATCTGCGGATCGACGCCGAAGAACGGCTTGGTCGCGGAGCCCGGCTTAAGCGCGTGCGCGCCAGGCAGGGGAGTGATCATGTGCCCGCCGGTTTCGGTCTGCCACCAGGTGTCGACGATCGGGCAGCGGCCTTCGCCGACGACATCGTAATACCAGCGCCACGCCTCGGGATTGATCGGCTCGCCGACCGTGCCGAGCAGGCGCAGCGATGCGCGCCACGTGGTCTGCACGAAGCGGTCGCCCTCGCGCATCAGCGCGCGCAAGGCGGTCGGTGCCGTATAGAGGATATCGACCTTATGCTTGTCGCAGACCTGCCAGATGCGGCTGGCGTCGGGCCAGTTGGGCAGCCCTTCATACATCAGCGTCGTCGCGCCGTTGGCGAGCGGGCCATAGACGATATAGCTGTGGCCGGTCACCCAGCCGATATCCGCGGCGCACCAATAGATTTCGCCGGGGCGATAATCGAACGTCACTTCGTGCGTCAGGCTCGCCCACAGCAGATAGCCGCCCGTGCTGTGCAACACGCCTTTCGGCTTTCCGGTCGAGCCAGAGGTGTAAAGGATGAACAGCGGGTCTTCCGCCTTCATCGGCTCCGGCGGGCAATCGCCGGTTACTTCGGCCGCTGCCTCGTGATACCAGACGTCGCGTCCCGGTTGCATCGCTGCATCTCCGCCGGTCGCCTTCACCACGATCATCGTCTTGAGAGCCGGCGCGTGGAGCGCGGCCGCGTCGGCATTCGCCTTGAGCGGAATCGTCTTGCCGCCGCGCATTCCCTGGTCTGCGGTAACCAGCACGCTCGAATCGCAATCGGTGATCCGCCCGGCCAACGCCTCGGGTGAAAAGCCGCCGAACACCACCGAATGAATCGCCCCGATCCGCGCGCAGGCGAGCAGCGCAAACGTCGCCTCCGGGATCATCGGCATGTAGATGGTGACGCGGTCGCCCTTGCTCACGCCCTGCGCCTTCAGCACATTGGCGAACCGGCACACCTCGGCATGCAACTCGCGATAGGTAAAGTGTTTTGCCGGGGCATCGGGGCTGTCGGGTTCCCAGATCAACGCGATCGTATCGCCGTTCTTGTCGAGATGCCGATCGATGCAATTGGCCGCTACGTTGAGCACGCCGTCGGCGAACCACTGGATATGGAAATCCTTCTCGGCGAACGACCAGTCGCCGGCGATCGTCGGCGGCGTGATCCAGTCGAGTCGCTTCGCCTGGTCGAGCCAGAACGCCCCCGGATCGGCCATCGATTGTGCATACATCGCCCGATAAGTTTCGGCATCGATCCGCGCGGTGTTCGCCCAGTCGGCGGGGACGGGATACACGTTGGCGTCTGACATCGGCCTCTCCTTCTCGGGTCGGCTGCTCTTTGCCTAATCGGGCAAACGGTGCCAAGGGGCGGCGATAGCTAAAAGACTCTCGGAGCGCCTATGTCGTCGACCATGCAGGAACTCGAAAAGCGCCGCGCCGATGCGCGCTTGGGAGGCGGGCAACGCCGGATCGATGCCCAGCACGCCAAGGGCAAGCTCACCGCGCGCGAGCGGCTCGACGTGCTGCTCGATGAAGGCAGCTTCGAGGAATATGACATGTTCGTCGAGCACAATTGCGTCGATTTCGGGATGCCCGATCAGGTCGTGCCCGGTGACGGCGTCGTCACCGGCAGCGGCACGATCAACGGCCGGCTGGTGTTCGTGTTCAGCCAGGATTTCACCGTGTTCGGCGGCTCGCTGTCGGAACGCCACGCGCAGAAAATCTGCAAGATCATGGACATGGCGATGAAGGTCGGCGCGCCGGTGATCGGCCTCAACGATTCGGGCGGCGCGCGCATCCAGGAGGGCGTCGCCAGCCTCGGCGGCTATGCCGAGGTGTTCCAGCGCAACGTGCTCGCAAGCGGGGTGGTGCCGCAGCTTTCGCTCATCATGGGGCCGTGCGCGGGCGGCGCGGTCTATTCGCCGGCGATGACCGACTTCATCTTCATGGTGAAGGATTCGAGTTACATGTTCGTCACCGGCCCCGACGTGGTCAAGACGGTGACCAATGAGGTGGTCACGCAGGAAGAACTCGGCGGCGCGGTGACGCACACCACCAAATCCTCGGTCGCCGACATCGCCTTCGAGAATGACATCGAGGCGCTGTGGGCGGCGCGCGAGATGATCGACTTCCTGCCGTCGTCGAACCGCGTCGAGGTGCCCGAGCGCCCGACCGCCGATCCGTGGGACCGCATCGAACCGAGCCTCGACACGCTGATCCCGCCGAGCGCCAACCAGCCCTACGACATGCACGAGCTGATCCGGAAGGTGGTCGACGAAGGCGACTTCTTCGAGCTCCAGCCCGCGCACGCCGCCAACATCATCATCGGCTTCGGACGGATCGAGGGCCGCACGGTGGGCGTGGTCGCCAACCAGCCGATGGCGCTCGCCGGCGTGCTCGACATCAACAGCTCGAAAAAAGGGGCGCGCTTCGTCCGCTTCTGCGACGCGTTCGACATCCCGATCGCGACGTTCGTCGATGTCCCCGGCTTCCTCCCCGGCGTCGGGCAGGAGCATAACGGCATCATCAAGCACGGCGCCAAGCTGCTGTTCGCCTATGCCGAGGCGACCGTGCCCAAGATCACCGTCATCACCCGCAAGGCCTATGGTGGCGCTTATGACGTGATGGCCTCGAAGCATTTGCGCGGCGACCTCAACTACGCCTGGCCGACCGCCGAAATCGCGGTGATGGGCGCGAAGGGCGCGGTCGAGATCATCTTCCGCGGGCGGACGCCCGAGGAAATCGCCGAACGCACCGCCGAATACGAAGCGCGCTTCGCCAACCCGTTCGTGGCGGCGAGCAAGGGCTTCATCGACGAGGTGATCCAGCCGCACTCCACCCGCCGCCGGATCGCGCTGGGTCTACGGAAGCTGCGCGGCAAGGCGCTCGAGAATCCGTGGAAGAAGCATGACAATATCCCGCTCTGACTTGCGGCCCAAAAGGCGTTGGCGGCGGGCGGCCTGGATTGCCGGGACAGTTCTCGTCGTCCTGATTGGCTTAATTGGCCTGCGCATTCTTGCGCTGCGCTCGTTTGATCGCGGACCGCTGCCACCAAAGTTGAGCGAGATCGAGAACCTGCCGGTGTCATTGCCGGATGGAAAACGGGTGACGCTTCGTCAACTCATTCGCCCCGGAGTGCCAACGCTCGTCAGCCTGTGGGCGACCTGGTGCCCTCCCTGTCGGAT
>JBQCEK010000318.1:0-4527 GCA_051960335.1 Sphingomonas sp. | reverse complement strand
AGGTATCGATCTTGTCCATGATGACGCTGTCCGTCAGCGTCACGACATGGCTCCAGGCATAATCGGCAAGCAGCCCGAAACGGCCGATTCCAGTATCCCAGGTGTCGCTGATGAGACCGGAGAATTCCGGCGTCCAGCGCTTGGCGCTATCGCCGTAATCGGCTTTGACGTTGCCGGTGACGACGAGACCCTTCTGGTCGAAGGGTAACCGCGTGCGCAGGTTGACCGTTCCGGCAATGCCGCCTTCGATCATGTCTGCGGTTTCGTTCTTATAGGCGTCGATTCCGACAAGCAGTTCGGGCGAGATGTCGTTGAAGTTGAGGCCGCGCGCCGAATCGGCGGAAAAGCTGTCGCGGCCGTTGAACTCGGTGCGGACGAAGGTGAGGCCGCGGATGAGAACCTGGGTTGGCTCACCCGACGGATGCGTGCTGTCGTCCGCTGCCTGCAGGCGGTTGACGGAGATGCCCGGCACGCGCTGCAGCGCCTCGGCGGCGGACTTGTCCGGGAAGGCGCCGATGTCTGTCGCGGTGACCGAATCGACGAAGGTCGCGGCGTTCTTTTTGATTGCCTGCGCATTCTCGAGCGCTGTCCGGACGCCCGTAACGATAATGTCGGAAGAAGCAGTGGCGTCGCTGGTGGCGCTGTTATCGCCCGGCGCGGCGGCGCTGTCACTTTGCTGCGCGGTACTGTTGTCGGCAGTCTGCGCGAACGCCGGCGCAGCAATGCTCAGTGCCGCGAGCGCAACCAAAGACGCCCCGCCGCGAAGCCCGTGACGACGCCCCAAAGCCATCCCCTTCATGATCGATCCCCTCCCTGTCCGCTCGTTTGCGAGCTGTGGCACAACCGACCGCGACTCGATCGCAATCGTTGTTTGCGTAATTTTGCGCAAAATGGCCGGTTTGGCAATAGCATCGCGCAGAGAGCGGTAATCGATTGATTACGAACGAACTATCACTGTTCTGTGCTATAAATGTAGCTAATTCTGGCTTCGATTCACCTGGCACTTCCGACAAGAACTTGCGCGCTGGACCATTTTATGCAAATTTTTGCATAAGCGGAATCCGGAGGGATCAATCGTTGTGATGGTCGGGGATGGTGAGCGCGAGCGCGGCGGCGACGACGAACGAAACTGCGGCAAGCACCAGCGCGAGTTCGGGGCGGTTGCCGAGCAGGCGATCGACGATCCACCCAAGCAATGCTGTGGCGATCAGCTGTGGCAACACCAGGAAAACGTTGTGAATGCCCATGTAGACGCCCATACGGGCTGGCGGCACTGCGCTCGAAACCATCGCATAGGGCGCCGACAGGATCGACGCCCAGGCGATCCCGATCCCCGCTGCGGGCACCCACAGCCAGTCGGGATCGACCACCAACGCGAAGCCGAGCAGTCCGGCCGCGCCGAACAGCAGGCACAAAGCGTGCGTCTCGCGGCGTCCGAGCCTTGCCACCAGCTTGGGCAACGCGAATGCGCCAAGCGCGGCAATGCCGTTATAGAAGGCGAACATCACGCCCACCCAATCGGCGCTGGCATTATAAGCAAGGCTCGCCGGGTTGCCGCCCGATCCGCTGTTAGCCGCGACTGCCGGCACGACGTAGATCCACATCGCGAACAACCCGAACCAGGTGAAGAACTGCACCACCCCCAGCCGGCGCAGCACGGCGGGCATGTGGATGACGTCGTCGATGATCTCGAGCAGCCCGGTTGGCCGCAAGCCGTCGCGTGCGCTCCACGCGGTCGCCCATTGCCCCACGCCCAGGATCACACCGAGAGCACTGATCAGATAGAGCTCGCGGCGATAGCCCTCGATCGCGGTGATCGCGGCGATCGCCAGCCCGCCCGCCACCCAGATCGCGCCGTTGCGGATCAGCGAAGCCGAACTGGTGCTCGCCCAATCGGGGCGCTCGACCTCTCGGGCGTGCCCGGCAAGCTGGCCTGGTGGGCGCTCGCAAGTCGTCAACACGGTGATGCCGACGCTGACCAGCAACCCGACCGCGCCGATCGCGAACGCCACCCGCAACGAAGGCGGCAAAACCCCCGGCGGCGCCACGCTGGCCAGGCCGAAGCCGTGGCCGAGCAGCCACGGCAGGATCGAGGCGACCACCGCGCCCGCGCCGATAAAGCCGACCTGCATGGCAAATGCCGCCGTGCGTTGCTCCTCGGGAACGGTATCGGCGACCAGCGCACGGAACGGCTCCATCGCGACATTGATCGCCGCGGTCAGGAGCCACAGCATCACACACGCCGCCCAGATGCTGTGGACGCTGGGCATAAGCACCAGCGCAACGGCCGCGACGATCGCGCCGCCGAGCAGATAGGGCCGCCGTCGCCCGAGCCTCCCCCAGGTGCGATCGCTCAGATGACCGATGATTGGCTGGACGAGCAACCCGGTGATCGGCGCCGCGATCCACAGGATCGGCAGCTCGTCGAGCTCGGCCCCCAACGTCTGGAAGATGCGGCTGGTATCGACATTCTGCAGTCCCCAGACGATCTGCACACCGAACAGCCCGCAGCACATCCAGGCAATCGCCCAGCGCGACATCAGCGCGATCGAAAGTGGCGTAGATCCCGACACCCGATCAGTCTCGGCTTGCAAATGGTCCTCCCCGATGCGCTATGTCGCGCCTCTTCCCTCCGGCCAGCGTGGGCGCAATGACCGACAACGGCAACGGCAAAACGACGCTCGAGGATCTCGCCCGGCTCGCCGGCGTGTCGATCTCGACCGTTTCGCGCGCCCTCAACGATCAGCCGCTGATCAGCACGCGGACCAAGCAACGTATCTGGGCACTGGCGCGAGAGCACGATTACCCATTCCGTGCCTCGATGCCGCAGGCGCCGATCGGCGCGGCGGGCTCAATCGTCATCGTCACGCCCAATATGCGCGGCCGGCCCCTGCCGCTGTCACACCCCTTCTTCCTCGAATTGCTCGCCAGCATCGGCGAGGCAGCCCGCGATCGCGGCTGCGATTTCACCGTCAGCCACGTCGCACCGGCCAATCTCGACGACCTCGTCACCACGACGACCACCAGCCGCGCCGACGGTGTCATCTTCCTCGGTCAGTCGATGCTGCACGACGAGCTCAATCAACTCGCCGACACCGGCGCGCGATTCGTGGTGTGGGGCGCCCACATTCCGGGCCAGAAATACCGTTCGATCGGTTCGGATAACCTGCTCGGCGGGCGCCGGGCGACACTCCACCTGGTCCGGCTCGGGCGCCGCCACATCTTGTTCATCGGCGGCTCCGACCCCGAGGCGCAGCAACGCCGTCGCGGCTACCGCGAAGCGCTCGACGAAAGCGCGATCGATCACGATGCCAACCTGGTCTGCGAGGTTGAGTTCGAGCTTGAATCAGCCGAAGCCGCCGTGACCAGCCTTTTGCGCCGCGGCACCAGCTTCGACGGCATTGTCGCGGCCAGCGACATCATCGCCCTAGGCGCGATCCGTGCGCTTCGGCGGGCTGGACTCCGCGTACCCGAGGATGTCTCTGTGGTCGGTTATGACGACATGCTGCTCAGCCGTCTCAGTACCCCGGCCCTGTCGACAATCCGCCAGGATAATCAGCGTGCAGGCCAATTGCTCGTCGCCAGCATTTTAGACTCGAGCGGCGAAAATCTGCCATCGCTACTGCCTACCGAGCTCATCATCCGCGAATCCTGTGGCGGATGAAGGTTCGCTCATAAGGGGCAAATCCCGTCCAGCTTATGACGAAGCGTGGGCGAAATTCGGAGCAATGTCCCGGCAAAATATTCTGACAATCCGCACGAAATTCCCTGGCCGCCCGCAATCACAGCTCAGTGGATCTTACGACATATCGCTACGCGGCCTGAAGGTTTTGCAAGACTTATCGGCCGGGTCGCACGCCCGATTCATTCTCGGGCGCCGACGCCAAGAGTGGGATTATGGGGCGGCACGAAAGCGGTTGGCGAGCAACGCTGCCGGCGACGGTCCGATCGGGTGCCATTGACCGTGTGGGCAAGATGCTGAATGACCATAATTAGGGCGCAGAGTCACCCATTGGCACCGGCGTCGATCAATTGCGGTCCAGCATTTCGATCAAGGCCCGAAGCGCTGCGGAAGGATGCCGCCGGCTCGGGTGGTAGAGGCAGAGGCCTTCCTCGGTCGGCATCCATTGATCCAGCAACGATACAAGGCGGCCAGCCGCGATATCGGCCTCGACGCGCCACTTCGCCATGTAGGCGAGGCCGGCACCAGCAAGTGCGGCACGCCGCATTAGCGCCGGGTCGTCAAGCGTCAGGGCACCCGGTACGTCGATAGCGAATTGTCTGGCTCCCTCCCGGAACTCCCAAGGATAGCCGGCACCATTGGCGAGCTGGATACGGATACACCGATGATCGAGAAGGTCGGACGGAACACGCGGTAGCTCTCTGCCGGCAAGATAGGCTGGTGACGCCACGACGAGGAAGTGGACCGGGCCTGAAATCGGCACGCCAGTCATCCCGGTCGGCACCAAGCCCATCTGTCGAATCCCGGCATCGAACCCCTGGGCGACTATGTCGATGAGCCGGCTC
>JBQCEK010000317.1:0-4539 GCA_051960335.1 Sphingomonas sp. | reverse complement strand
TTCCGATCTCGACAAGACGCATTTCGACCTGTTCGAGCGGGGCGGCGATCGCCAGGCGCTGATGAAGGATATCGCCTGGGCGATGTATGCCCGTGCCCGCCCGGGATCTAAATGGCCGACGAAATAGGCCGGGGCTGTTCCCGATCGATCCGCGCCGCGAAACCTGGGGCTGTCACTTGAGCCCTTCACGGTGAAGCAACGCGCGCTTGCGATCGGCGCCGTACGCGTAACCGCCAATGTCGCCGTCGCCGCGGGTGACTCGGTGGCAGGGGATGACGATAGGCACGTGATTGGCGCCGCAAGCGCTGCCCGCCGCGCGCACAGCGCGCGGGTTGCCTGCCGCGGCGGCAAGCTCGGCGTAGCTGCGCGTCTCGCCGGGTGGAATGCGGCGCAGGGCTTGCCAGACGGCCTCCTGAAACGCCGTCCCCTGCACGTCGAGCGGCAGATCGGCATGGCGTTCGGGCGACTCGACCTGCGCGACCACCCGTGCCGCCAATTCAGCGAGCGCTGCGCCGCCGGGGATGATCTCCGCCTTGGGAAAGCGGTGGGTCAGCGTCGCCTCGTCCTCATCGAAGGATAGGCGGCATAGCCCCTTGTCGGTGGCCGCAACGAGCAATCTGCCCAGGCTCGTATCGGCGATCGTCCAGCGAATGGTGACGCCTGCGCCGCCGCGTTTCCACGCGCTGGGCGTCATGCCCAGCCGCCTGGCGCCGCCTTCGTAGAACCGGCTGGGAGCCGAATAGCCCGCCTCGTAGATCGCAGCGGTCACGCTGGCCTCGTGCTTCAGCGCCTCGGCGGCGGCACGCGCCTTCAGGCCGCGTGCGTATGCGGCGGGGGTGACGCCGGTCGCCCGCTTGAACAGCCGGTGAAAGTGATGCGGCGCATAGCCCACCTGCGCCGCGAGATCGTCGAGCGGGATGGCGTCCTCCGCCGCCTCGATCAACGCCACCGCGCGCGCCACCGCGATGCGATCTCGCCCGATTTCATCCGGCTTGCAGCGCAGGCAGGCCCGAAAGCCGCCGGCGCGCGCCGCCTGCGCATCGCGATAGAAGCGTACATTCTCCCGCTTCGGATGCCGGGCCGGGCAGCTCGGCTTGCAATAAATGCCGGTCGTTTCGACTGCGACGACGAAGCGCCCGTCGTGCGCTCGATCGCGCGCATCGAACGCAGCCCATGCGGCGTCGGTATCAAAGGGGGAAAGATCAGCCATGAGGTTGATATAGCGCCGTCGCACCCCCGCCACATCCCGCGTCTTGCGCTGAAAGCGACGGAACGATCACGAGGCGGATTGCCGCGCGGCGCGCGGCGCTATAGGCGGCGCATCAATGCCATCGGCGTCGCTGTCCAGCTCGGCTTATCGCAATCGGTCGTCGATGGGCAGCCGGGCAAGCGCGCTCGTTCTCGCGCTGGCGATCGCCGCGCTCTTCATCTTCATGCTCATCGAGCTCGGCTTCTTGCCGATGTCGCTGCCCACCCCCGACCGGCGCATGGCAATGTTCGACGTGCAACCCGATCGACCACCGGCTCCAACGTCCCACGCGATCAGCAAGACGAAGAAGCGCGATGGCGGTTCGGCCGCGCCGGTCCGAGCGCCCGAGCAAAAGCCCCCCGCCGCGACCGTGCAGACACCGCCGGTGCATTTCATCGAGTTGAGCAGCGCCGATTTCGCGGCTTCCGATATCGGCAAGATCGCGGCGCAACCCGCCGACAATGCCGACGGTCAGGGCGCTGGCAAGGATAGCGGCACGACCTATGGCCCCGGCGAAGGGCCCGGCGGAGAACCGCTCTACAACGCCGAATGGTATCGCCGGCCAACCGACGCCGAATTGTCCTTCTATCTGCCCAAATCGGGCGTCACGACGGGCTTCGGCATGGTCGCGTGCCGGACGATTCCCGACAACCGAGTCGATAACTGCCGGGAGATCGACGAGACGCCCGGTTCCGGCCTGTCGCATGTCGTGCGCCGCGCCGCGTGGCAGTTCCTCGTGCGGCCGCCGCGCGTCGGCGGAAAGCCGATCATCGGGGCTTGGGTGCGCATTCGCATCGATTGGACGCCGCGCGGCGTGAAATAACCGGGCGCGGCCCGATTCATTCAACGAATAACGCAGATTACGCGGTCGATTCACCATTTCCGGCCAAGAGATTGGAAAGGAGTCGTCTGCTAGCGATGGGTCATGTCGTTCTCCCCTGTCGATCGTCACGAAACGCCTGCGCTGATGTCGCTGTTCGCCTTGAGCGAATCGCACGACCACGGGGTCGTCGTCGAGGGTGACCGCGCGCTTTCGCAATTGGCGGCAAGCTGGCCGGTCGCGCTGGTTGCCCAGCTGATCGCGATGATCGCCGTGATCGGCGGCACCTCGATTGCCGGACCGCAGCCCTTGGCACACCCGGTCGCGGTCGATGCCGGCATCGCCACCGCGATCGGCGTCGCCATCCTCGGGCTATTGCGAATCGGCGCGGCGCGGCGCTGGCGGCCGCATATACAGTCGCGCCTGATCACCGTCGCCAGCGTCGGGCTCGTGGTCAGCCTGTTGTGGCTCGCGCACCTCGCCGGCGGCATTGCGAACGAAAACTGGCGCTTTGCCTGTTTCGTCGCCGCGTTCGGATCGATCGGGGTAACGGCCATTGCGCTCTACGCCGTCCGGGCTGCGATCCTTGCCTTCGCGCTCGGCATGGTCGGGGTGACCGTAGCGCTATCGGGCTGGGGGCCGGCGAGCAGCATCGCGATCGTGTTCATGCTCGCGCTCGCCCTCGTCGCCTATCGGCTGGCGTTGCTGGATCACGCCGCCGGACGGACTCGGGCGATCGCTGAAAATGACGGCCGGCTCGCCGCGCGACTGGTCGAGGAGTTCGAGGCTCACGGCGCGGGCTGGTTCTGGCAGACGGATCGTCAGGGCCGCCTGACGTATCTTTCGGAGAAAGTTGCGCTCGAACTCGCCCGCGCCGGCAATCCGCCGATCGGCAAGATGCTTACCGCCGTGTTCCGCATGGCGGGCGCCAGCACCGAGCGCACACTTGGCTTTCACCTCACGTCGCGGACCGCCTTTGCCGACTATTCAGTGCAAGCCGTCGATTCCGCCGACAACGACGAGGCCGAGCGCTGGTGGTCGATTTCAGGCCGCCCCGTCACCGACGATCGCGGCAGTTTCTATGGCTTCATCGGATCCGGCAGCGACTTGACCGAGAAGCGCCGGTCCGAGGCGGAGATCACGCGGCTTGCGCTGTTCGACGATCTTACCGGACTCGCCAACCGGCAGCGCATGAAACTGTCGCTCGATCAAACCCTGGCGCAAGGCGCGGGGCCGTACAGCCCGACGGCCCTGTTCCTGCTCGATCTCGATCGGTTCAAGGCCGTTAACGATACATTGGGCCATCAAACCGGCGACGCGCTGCTGCAGCAGGTCGGCAAGCGGCTGCAACGTTCGGTCGGCAACAAGGGCCTCGTCGGGCGACTCGGCGGCGACGAGTTTCAGGTCGTGCTGCCGGGCCAAAGCAACCGCGATGACCTCGCCGATCTGGCGCGAACCGTGATCGCCTCGCTTTCCCAGCCCTATTTTATCGAAGGGGCGTCGATCTCGATCGGCTGTTCGATCGGCATCGCGATCGCGCCGGGCGATGGCGACACCTCCGAGCTGCTGGTGCGCAACGCCGATCTGGCGCTTTACGCGGCGAAGGGCGACGGCCGCGGCATTCATCGGTTCTTCCGCGCCGAATTGCTGAAGGGTGCGCAAAGCCGCAAGCAGCTGGAAGACGATCTGCGTCAGGCGCTGGCCAACGACCAGTTCCACGTCGCCTATCAGCCTGTCGTATCGACTGGCGACGAACGGATCGTCGGCTACGAGGCCCTGCTGCGCTGGGATCATCCGACGCGCGGCAGCGTATCGCCGGCCGAATTCATCCCGGTCGCCGAAGATTGCGGCCTGGTCGAGGCGATTGGCGAATGGGTGCTCCGCACCGCCTGCATCGAGGCGGCGCGGTGGCCGGATACGGTGCGCGTCGGCGTCAACGTCTCGCCGATCCAGTTCGCCAACCCCGCGCTGCCGGCGGTGATCACCAGCGCGCTGGCGAAATCGGGCATCGCGCCCGGACGGCTTGAGCTCGAAATTACCGAAAGCGTCTTCGTCGATGATAGCGCCGCGACCGAGGCGATGTTCAAGACGCTGAAAAAGCTCGGCGTGCGGCTTGCCCTCGATGATTTCGGCACGGGCTATTCCTCGCTCGGCTATCTGAAGAAGGCGCCGTTCGACAAGATCAAGATTGACCAGTCCTTCGTCCGCGGCGCGGCGATCACCGGCAATCGCAATGCGGCGATTATCAAGGCGATCGTGATGCTGGCCGATACGCTGGGCATGGAAACCACTGCCGAGGGCGTGGAGGTGCAGGACGAGATCGCGCTGATCCGCGAGCTCGGTTGCAGCCACATCCAGGGCTATGTCTATGGCAAGCCCGCGCGCAGCGAGGAAGTCATCCGCCAGTTGAGCGCGGCCGGCGGCCAGGCCACCGCGCAAGGCTATAAGGTCAGCCGCAGCCCGCGTTCGA
>JBQCEK010000316.1:0-10855 GCA_051960335.1 Sphingomonas sp. | reverse complement strand
ACGAGGTGCTGGGCGGCACGCGCGGCGGCAAGTCGCCGGTCCACCCCAACGATCATGTCAACATGAGCCAGTCGTCGAACGATTCGTTCCCGACTGCGCTCCACGTCGCCGCCGCGCGCGCGACGCGCGATTCGTTGGTCCCCGCGCTGGATCGGCTGGAAGGCGCGCTGGAGAAAAAGGCGCGCGACTGGGATCATATCGTCAAGATCGGCCGCACCCACACCCAGGACGCGACGCCGCTGACGCTGGGCCAGGAATTCTCCGGCTATGCCGCGCAATTGATCAGCTGCAAGATGCGGATCCAGGGGGCGCTCAACGGCAACCTGAAGAAGCTGGCGATCGGCGGCACCGCGGTCGGCACCGGCCTGAACGCGCCCAAAGGCTGGGCCGAGGACATGGCGGCGGCGATCTCCGACATCGCCGGCATCGATTTCGAGCCCGCGCCGAACAAGTTCGAGCAGCTCGCAGCCAAGGACGGGCTGGTGTTCTTCTCCGGCGCGCTCAACACGCTGGCGGTCGCGCTCAACAAGATCGCCAACGATATCCGCTTCCTCGGTTCGGGCCCGCGCTCGGGGCTGGGCGAGCTGTCGCTGCCGGCCAACGAGCCGGGCAGATCGATCATGCCGGGCTATGTCAACCCCACGCAGTGCGAATCGCTGACGATGGTCGCGGCGCAGGTGATGGGCAACAACCAGGCGGTCACGATCGGCGGCGCGCAGGGGCATTTCGAGCTGAACGTGTTCATGCCGCTGATCGGCGCGAACGTGATCCGCTCGGTCCAGTTATTGAGCGTCGGCATGGAGAATTTCGCCGAGCGCTGCGTCGACGGGATCGAGGCCAACGAGGATCGCATCGCCGAGCTGGTCGGCCGCTCCCTGATGCTGGTGACGGCGCTGGCGCCCGAGATCGGCTACGACAATGCCGCCAAGATCGCCAAGCACGCGCACCAGAAGGGGCAGACGCTGAAGCAGGCGGGGCTGGAGCTCGGCCTGGTCGACGAGGCGACCTTCGACCGCGTCGTGCGGCCGGAGACGATGATCGGGCGGTAAGGACTTTCATTCCCGTTCGTGCTGAGCCAGTCGAAGCACGTCGCTCCCCACGCCCCCTTCGACTGCCTGCCAAGGCAGGCGCTCAGGACAGGCTTCGACAGGCTCAGGGCGAACGGTGCGGGGGAACTGCCTTTGCTCCCCGCCGTTCTTCCAAGCAAACAAAGGGATCATCACATGAGTGCAACAACCATAGGCGCCATCATCGGCGCCGCGATCGACGGCATGAGCGGCGATGACGGCGAGGTCGATGGCGCGATCATCGGCGCGGTCACCGCCAATGTCCTGAAGGTCGCCCTGCCCGTGGCGGCGACCTGGGCGATCGGCTGGCTGGTGCTGCGCGGCGCTGGCGCGGCGTGGGACAAGGTGACGGGAAACGATCCGTCAGCGGCGGACTGACTAGCCGGCGGTCTGCCACGCGCGGATCGCCGCGCTCGGTGCGATCAGCATCAGCACGTTGAGCGTCAGATTGTCGCGGATCGCCCACAGCGTGAACAGCTCCAGCGCGACGCCGATCGCCACCGTCGCCCACCAAGGCAGCGCGCGAGCGATGAAGAAGCCGATCACCATGCAGCCGATGTCCGACATCGAATTGAGTATGCTGTCGCCGCTGTAGCCGAACGCCATCGTGACGGCCCGGTACCGATCGATGATGATCGGCGAATTTTCCAGCACCTCCCACGTCGCCTCGATCGCGACGGCCGCGCACAAACGTGCCGCCACGGGCGCACGGCGCAGCACCAGCCACGTCGCGCCGAAGAACAGGAAGCCGTGGATGACGTGGCTGAAGCTATACCAGTCAGTGAGTTGCTGGCTGTTTTCGTTCGACTGGACGACGCCGTGCCACAGCGCGACATGCCCGCACGGGCACAGCGCCGATCGGCCCATCGCGAGTTCGGCAAGCGCCGCCGCCATGACGATCGCAACGCATGCGGCAATCCAGCTTTTGCTCCGCGCCATCCCGTCCCCCGCTTGACGCCCCGGTTTCCTCAAGTCACTAGCGGGCATGGCCGCATCGATCCAGCACGACCCCCACGGTTTCAAGCGCCGCGGGCTCCTGTTCGTCCTGTCCTCGCCGTCGGGCGCCGGCAAATCGACCATCGCCCGCAAGCTGCTGGCCAGCGAGCCCGATTTGTCGATGTCGGTATCCTACACCACGCGGCCGCCGCGTCCCGGCGAGGTGGACGGCAAGGATTATCATTTCACCGATCTCGAGACGTTTCGGGAAATGGTCTCGAACCACGATTTCCTCGAATGGGCGCACGTCTTCAATCATCGCTACGGCACGCCGAAGAACGACGTGTTCCACACGCTGAGCGAAGGCCATGACATCCTGTTCGACATCGACTGGCAGGGCGCGCAGCAGCTGTATCAGCTCGCTGGCGGCGATGTCGTGCGCGTGTTCGTGCTGCCGCCGTCGATGGCGGAGCTGCGCCAGCGGCTCGAACGCCGGGCGACTGACAGCCAGGAAGTGATCGATGCGCACATGGCGCGCGCCGAGAACGAAGTGAGCCACTGGGACGGCTATGATTATGTGCTCGTCAACGACGATGTCGAGGAATGCTTCGACTGCGTGAAGACGATCCTGGCGGCCGAACGGCTCAAGCGGTCGCGCCAGACGGGGATCATCGGCTTCATCCGCAAGCTGAAGAGCTGATCGCCGGGTTCCGATCGTCGCAATGACCAGCGCTCGTTTCAATTTCACCATCCACGCCACCGATGGCGCCGCGCGCACCGGCGAGATCGCGATGGAGCGCGGCGCCATCCGCACGCCGGCGTTCATGCCGGTCGGCACCGCCGCCACCGTGAAGGCGATGAAACCCGGCGACGTCCGCGCGGCGGGCGCGGACATCATCCTGGGCAACACCTATCACCTGATGCTCCGGCCCGGCGCGGAACGCGTCGCGCGGCTGGGCGGCTTGCACGGCTTCATGGGCTGGGATCGCCCGATCCTGACCGATAGCGGCGGCTATCAGGTGATGAGCCTGGCCGATCTGACCAAGCGCAGCGAGGAGGGGGTGTCGTTCAAATCCCACCTCGACGGCTCGCGCCATCTGCTGAGCCCGGAACGATCGATCGAGATCCAGCGGCTGCTGGGCTCCAACATCGTCATGGCGTTCGACGAGCTGGTGCCGACGACATCGACGCGCGAGGTGCAGGCGGCGGCGATGGAGCGATCGATGCGCTGGGCGAAGCGCAGCCGCGACGCCTTCGATTCAGGCGGCGATCATGCCGAGCATAATGCGATCTTCGGCATCCAGCAGGGCGCGCTCGACGAAGGGCTGCGCAAGGCATCGGCGGATGCGCTGATCCATGTCGGCTTCGATGGCTATGCGGTCGGCGGGCTGGCGGTTGGCGAAGGGCAGGAGGCGATGTTCGCCTGCCTCGATTACGCGCCCGCACAGCTCCCCGCCGATCGGCCGCGCTACCTGATGGGCGTCGGCAAGCCCGATGACATCGTCGGCGCCGTCGAACGCGGCATCGACATGTTCGATTGCGTGCTGCCGACGCGATCGGGACGCACCGGGCAAGCGTTCACGCGCGCCGGCCCGATCAACATCCGCAACGCGCGGTTCGCCGAGGACCAGGGGCCGATCGATCCGGCCTGCGCCTGCCCGGTGTGCGCGACGTGGAGCCGTGCCTATCTCCACCATCTGGTCCGCGCCGGCGAAATCCTCGGCGCGATGCTCATGACCGAGCATAACATCTGGTTCTATCAGGCGTTGATGGCCGATCTCCGCACGGCGATCGGCGAGGGGCGGCTGGCGCAATTCGCGCGTGACTTCCGCGAGGGATATGCGGCAGGATCGATGCGTTGAAGCACCGGCCATAACCAGTATCGGGATCGTATCTTGAGTGAGCATGACGACAAGCCGCTGAACGAGATCACCGCTGCCGCGCACGATGCGCGGCGGTGTCGCGAAGGCGCCGCCGGCACGAACGAGCCGGGCAAGCTGCCGCGGTGGCCGCTGGCGACGATCGGCATCGGCATCGGCTCGGCCGCGCTGGCCGCCGCCTTGCTCTACGCCAATCGCGACAAGCGCCGGCGCAGCTGAGCCCGCGCCGCCCCAGGCGGTGTCGTAGCAGATTGACACAGTTGAGGCGGGGGCGCACCAACGGGCATTGACCTGTTCGTTGGGGGATTTCCATGCGTCTCAATCGTGCCGCCATTCTGCTTGGCGCCGCCCTGCTTCCCGCCGTCGCTTCCCACGCGGCCGCCCCGCCGCCGGCCGCCGCCGTCAAACCGATCGCCTTCACCGAGCGAACGCTGGCGAATGGGTTGCAGGTCTATGCGATCCCCGATTCCACCACCTCGAACGTATCGGTGCAGGTTTGGTACAAGGTAGGATCGCGCAACGATCCCAAGGGCCGATCGGGCTTTGCCCACATGTTCGAGCATCTGATGTTCAAGGGCAGCCGCAACCTCGTTTCCGAACAGATGGACCGCCTGACCGAGGATGTCGGCGGCTATAACAACGCCTCCACCGACGACGACTACACCAATTATTACGAGGTCGTTCCCGCCAATCACTTGCAGCGGCTGCTGTTCGCGGAAGCCGATCGCATGGCGGGGCTGGTCGTCGATGAGGCCAATTTCACCTCCGAACGCAAGGTGGTGGAGGAAGAATTGCGCAGCCGCGTTCTCGCGCAGCCTTACGGCAAATTATTCTACCTCGATTTTCCCGAAGTCTCGTTTCAAACATCGCCCTACGGCCGCCCCGGCATCGGCAGCATCGCAGATCTGGATTCAGCGACGCTGACCGATATTCGCGCGTTCCACGCGACCTATTATCGGCCCGACAATGCGATCCTGGTCGTCGCCGGCAATTTCGATCAGAAGCAGCTCGACGCCTGGGTCGATCACTATTTTGCTGGCATCAAGACGCCCGATCGGCCGATCCCCACGGTTTCGCTGGCCGAACCCGAGCGAACCAAGCCAACGACCTATACGGTCTATGAGCCGAACACGCCGCTGGCCGCGGTGATGATCAGCTATCCTGTCCCGCCGGACAACAGCGCCGACATGCCGGCGATCGAGGTGCTGAACGCGATCCTTTCGGCGGGCCAGCACTCGCGGCTTTACGACTCCTTGGTTTACAAGGACGAGCTGGCGCAATCGGCCGACACCTATCTCGATTCCAAGCATGGCCCCGGCGCGCTGGGCGTCTATGCGATCATGGCCAGCGGCAAGACGGCCGAGCAGGGCGAGGCTGCGCTGCGTGGGCAGATCGCGGCGATGCGCGACGCCCCGGTAACCGCGGAAGAGCTTGCCGAGGCGAAGAACGAATTGACGACCGCTGCCCTGCGGTCGCGCGAAACCGCCGAGGGCAAGGGATTCGCGCTCGCGCAATCGATCGTCGTCGATGGCGATCCGCACGCATCGGACAAACAGCTCGCCGCGATCCAGCAAGTCACGATCGCCGACGTGCAGCGCGTGGCGAAGCGCTATCTCGCCGAGCAGCGATCGGCGACGATCCGCTATCTGCCCGCCGAACAGAAGCCGGCGGGAGCGACAGGCGACACGATTGCGGTATCCGATACCATCGCCGTCAAGCCGCTGACGCCGCCGGCAAACGTCGCCGTGGTGACGCCCGCCAGCGCGGCCGAGCGCGTGATGCCGCCGGCGCCGGGCGCACCGGTACATGCGACCATACCGACGCCCGAAGTATCGACGCTGCCCAACGGTATGAAGCTGGTGGTGGTGGAGCGCCACGATCTGCCGCTCGTCAGCGCGGTGGTGATGGCGAATGGCGGGGCGGTGCTCGATCCCGACGGCAAGGCCGGGCTCGCCTCGCTGACCGGCGATTTGCTGACCAAGGGCACGACCACCCGTTCCGCGACACAGATCGCGCAGCAGATCGAGTCGCTGGGCGGATCGATCGATAGCGGCGCGGACTGGGATTCGGCCAAGGCGAGCGTCACCGTGAAATCGGATCAACTGGCGCCGGCGCTGACCATTCTGGCCGATGTCGCCCAGCATCCTGCCTTCGCTGAGGACGAGCTGGATCGCGCCCGCGCGCAGGAAATCGACTCGGTCAACGTTCAGCTGAAAGATCCGGGCGCGCTTTCCAGCATGGTCGCCAATCGCGCGGTGTTCGGGCACGCGCCCTACGGGCATCTCGTTTCCGGCACGCCGACGACGCTCAAGGCCATCACGCGCGACGACGTGGCCGCCGCTTATGGCGCGAGTTGGCGACCGGACCGCGCCTCTCTGGTGCTGGTCGGCGACGTGACGCAAGCGCAGGCGACCGATCTCGCCAGCCGCTTGTTCGGGGGCTGGAGCGCACCCTCCGGCGTACCGGCCGCCGCCCCCGTCGCCGCGCAGACCGATTATCCAAAGCCGCGCGTGATCGTCGTTGATCTGCCCGATGCCGGCCAGGCCGGCGTGGTGGTGGCGCGTCCGGGGATCGCCCGCAACGACCCGGATTATTTCGCGGGAGAAGTGGTCAATTCGGTGCTCGGCGGCGGCTTCTCGTCGCGGCTCAACCAGGAAATCCGCATCAAGCGCGGCCTGGCATACGGCGCGAGCAGCGCGCTCGACGCCCGGCGGCTGGCCGGGCCGGTGGTCGCCGAGACGCAGACCAAGAATCCGTCCGCAGCCGAAGTCGTGTCGATCATGGTCGATCAGATGAAGGCGCTGGGCGAGCAACCGCTGCCAGCTGACGAGCTCGATCCGCGCAAGGCGACGCTGATCGGCGATTTCGGCCGCGAGGTGGAGCGCAATGCTGGCGTCGCGAACGTCATTGCCGACGATCTGGCGCAGGACGTGCCGGTGACGGCGATCGATCATTTCATCCCGAATGTGGAGGCGATCGACGCGGCGGCGGTGCAGAAGGCGGCGGCGCGGCTGCTCGATCCCAAGGCGGCGAGCATCGTGGTGGTGGGCGACGCCAAGCAGTTCCTGCCCGATCTGCGCAAGGCCTATCCCGATCTCGAGGTGATTGAGGCCAGCGCGCTCGATCTCGACAGGGCTTCGCTGAAGTAAGCGGGTGCTAGTCTTACCGCGGGGCGGCTCCGTCCCACGGCGAGACAGGCGGAAATCGGGGGCATCCGACGCGGTTGCGATCGGCTATGGGCGCAGGCGTGAGCATGCGCATCGCCCCCAGTCGTCAAATTCGCGAACTGGCCTTCGCGGTCGGCCTGGCCGTGATCGGCCTGGGCGTTTCGGCGCACGCCGCATTGCGCGCGATCGCCGCACGGGAAACGGCGATCATCTCCGATGTGCCGGCCAAGGGATTTGTCGCTCCCAAGGATGGCCGCGCGGCGGGCGGCGGTTATTCGGCCGATGCGGATGCCGCGCCGGCGCAGGGCAGCACCGGCACCACCGCCTTGCCCAATCTGCCCATTCCGACGAGCGCACGCTTCGACGTGAATGACGGCACGATCCATCCCGCGCGCCCCTTTTCGATGGCGCGGGCAAGCGCCACGGATCGCGGCCGCGCGCTGCAATGCCTGGCAAGCGCGGTCTATTATGAGGCGGCGTCGGAATCCGATGACGGTCAGCGGGCGGTGGCGCAGGTCGTGCTGAACCGCGTGATGCACCCGGCGTTTCCGGACACGGTTTGCGGCGTGGTCTATCAGGGATCCGAGCGGGCGACCGGTTGCCAGTTCAGCTTCGCCTGCGACGGGGCGATGGCTCGCCTGCCGTCTCGAAAGGGGTGGGACAAGGCGCTGCGGATCGCGGGCCAGGCGCTCGCCGGCTATGTCTTTGCGCCGGTCGGATTGGCGACGCATTATCACACCTATGCGGTGACGCCGGCATGGAACCGGCAATTGGTGATGACCGACGCGATCGGCGCGCATTTCTTCCACCGCTGGGCAGGCTATTGGGGGACGCCGGCGGCGTTCGATCAGGTCTATCGCGGGGGCGAGCCGGAACCAGGACCGCACCGACCCTCTACTTTGCCGGTCTCGCCTGCGGCGCCGGTGACGCTGGCCGATGCCGCCAGCGCGGCGGTAACGCCGGCCGGCGCCACGACAGCCGCAAAGCCCGAGCCAGTTTCGGTCGCGATGATCCAGCCGGCCTATGTCGATAGCGGCGCGCCGAAGAGCGATCCCGCAGCCGGAAATGCCCTGCCCGATTCGCAGGTGCTGGATCGGTGGAAGGACAGCGGCAAGCCGCTTCGCTGATGGCTTCCCGGGAAAAGGGGAACATCCATCGATAGTTACGCGTTCAGCCTCGACACCAACAACAATGGGGTCGTGAGATGCGCCTATTCAAATTCGGCATGGCAGGAGCCGTCGCAGCCTCTCTGGCGGTAGCGACAAGCGCGATGGCGGCGGGACCTTCCGGCTCGACGGCAGCGCCCGTAAGCGGCGTTCGTACCGCCACCACGCTCAAACATGCGAGCAAGCAATCGGATGGTTCCAGCGCGGCCATCGGCTATGGGTTGGCCGCCATCGTTGGCGCCGGCATCATCGCCGCGACGATCGAAGGCACCGATAACAGCTCGAACGCGCGGCCTGACAGCCAGGGCTGATCCCCGGCATTCTGCGCAAAAGGGCGGCGCGCCTCGATTGGAGGCGCGCCGTCCTTGCGATCAATTCGCTGATTTCTTCACATAGGTATCGAACCAGTCGATCGTGCGCTTTTCCGCATCCGCACGATGATCCGGGTTGCGCAGGCCGTGGCCCTCATCGGGATAGATAACCAGGCTGACGGGCACGTTCATGTCCTTCAGCGCATGCCACCACTCGACTGACTGGGTCGGCGGCACCTCGATATCGCGCTCGCCAACGTAGATGAACGTCGGCGTATGCGCCTGTTTCGCGAAATTGACGGCGGAAACGGCGTTATAGGCGGCTGGATCGTCGTACATCGTCTTGCCGAAGAACGGCAGCATCCACTGATCGATGCCGTTGGTGCCGTAATAGCTGATCCAGTTGCTGAGCCCCGCTGCGGCAACCAGCGCCTTGAAGCGGTTGGTCTGAGTATTCGCCCACATCGCCATGAACCCGCCGTAGCTGCCGCCCATCAGGCCGAGCCGGGCGTCGTCGATCGGCGCGATCTTTTCGACGGCATCGATCCCGGCGAGAATATCGCGAAGGTCGCCGCCGCCGAAATCGCGCTTGTTGGCCTCAACGAACGCCTCGCCCTGGCCATAGCTACCGCGCGGATTGGGCATGAACACATCATAGCCTGCCTTGATCAGCGCGACGTTGAGCCCCTGGCTCGCGAAATACGGCATGCTTGCCGCCGCCGGGCCGCCGTGGACGACGGTGATCATCGGCACCTTCTTGCCGGGATCGGCGTCCCGCGCGCTCAGCAGCCATCCCTGCACCGTGAAGCCTTCGTTGGTCCAGTTGACGCTCTGTGCCTTCACGACCGGGGCGATCGACTCATTGTCGTGCGTGATCTGGCGCGGCGCCGACACCGGGCCGGCGAAGATCGCCGGGGCGTGTTCGAAATCTTCCACGACCGACGCCACCACAGCGCCGTTTGCGCTGAACGCGACCAGGCCATCGGCGGCAGACAGGCTGGCGGCACGACGCCACAAGGGAGTCGACTTGCCGTCGGTGGAGAGCGCGGTCACCTGCATCGTGTCGCCGGCAAGCGCGGTGGTGTGGAGGCCGTCCTTGAGCCAGAACAGCGACGTATTTGTCGTCTTCGACCCCCTGGTGATGTCGATGGGCGTGCCCCCGGCGAAGGGGACGGTGTAGATATCACCGCCGACCGAGCCGAAATCGCTCATCAGGCCGCCGATATAGGCAACCGTCTTGCCGTCCGGCGACACGCGCGGGAAATTGAGCTGCGTCGTCGGTTTGGCGATCTGGCGAACCGCGCCGGTGGTCGCATCGATCGCGTCGAGCGTTGCCACCCACCAATTGTCGTCGCCATTGCCCAACGCGGTGCTGGCGACAAAGCCGCGGCCATCGGGTGTCCAATCATATTCGTAAATATAGCGGCCGGCGGGCGACACGGGTTTGATGGCGTCAGCAGCGAGCGTGCCGGCGACATCGAACACGGCGATGCGCCGCTCGTCATTATGCTCGCCGATCTCGCCGATCTGGCGAACGCCGGGCTGAGTGGCACCGGCTTCCTTTTGCGCGCCGAGCGTGACGAGCAGGGCAATGCGCTTCCCATCGGGGGAAAAACGCGGGGCAGAGGCGATGCCGGCGATCGCCGCCACGGTGTGAAGATCGTTGCCGCGCGCCGTTTCCAGCGTCACGCCCTTGCCGTTGCGCGCCAGGAAGGCGAGCCGCCCGTCGCCGCCGAACGTCAGATCGGAATAATCGCAATCGGCGCACGGATCGATCGTTGCGATGATGCGTCCATCGGATGCCGACCGTTCGATGATGGCATCATGGCCGTCGCTGCCACTCTCGACGCTGGCGACGATCTTGCCATCGGCCGACAGCGCGAGATCGTCATAGTCATGAACCGAGCCGGCAAGCGCGGGCGTGGCGGCGGTTACGAGAAGGGCGGCGAGAAAGAGGCGCATCGGCAGGGGACATCCCGACAAAAAGGACTGGATGGGCGGGGGCATAGCACAGCGCGGCCTGCCCGCAATCCGGTCTCCGCAGAAACGAGCCCCCGCCGATCGGGGGCGGGGGCTCGTCGCGGCCAGCGCCTGGGAGAGGCGCATCAGGGGGCGGCGTGCCTCGCCTCCCGTGGCCGCTTGATGGTAGCCCGGGCGGCGGGCGCCTGATGCGCTGGCGCCTGACGGACGAGCGGTTGCCGGTGCTGCGGCGGCGAGACGGCGGCCGGCCGCATGGGCGGTCGCTGGACGGCCGCGCGAACCGGCCGTTGAGATTGGGCTGACGGGGCTTCGTGCGGTCGCGCGGCTTGCGCCCGCACCCGCGCCGCT